>NZ_JAVTWX010000061.1:0-10869 GCF_032229645.1 Brooklawnia sp. | reverse complement strand
GCGCTCGAGCCCAGTTTGGATATCACCCGGCCCGCACGACGCCACGGCGGGTGGGTCGCGTTGCCGATCGAGCGAAAGCATGCTGACAAGACAGTCTCCGAGACGCTCGACGAACTTCGTGGGGACAGACTGTGACTTCGCACCCGATCGTCTATGTCGATACGTCTGCTCTCGGTGCTCTGCTCAGCCTAAACGATCGGCTGATAGCGCGATCGCGACCAACGAGCTGGGTCGAGTCGCCGACCATGTCTTGGTGGATGAAGGCCAGGACCTGCAGCCCGCGCACTGGATGCTGATCCGTGCCCTGGTCGGTGAAGGGCCCAATGACATTTTCATCGCCGAGGACGCACACCAGCGGATCTATGGGCAACGGCTGGTGCTGTCGCGGTTCGGTATCAAGACCCAGGGACGGTCGCGCAAGCTGACCCTCAACGACCCCTGCTGACCGATGCCTGTCGCGTTCCTGGTGAATTGTTTGCTACAGTGGTTTCGCAACGGCATGCTTACCAGCCGTCATGGGCCTGATTGCTCAGGCACATGCGTCCTTGAAGGGCAACCCACTCATAGACCTGCCAGTTCACCCTGTGGCCTGCAGAGGTACTGAGTGCAGATTGCGCCAATTGGATGAGCATCACCCACTTCTCACGTAAGCCGCCTTGTGGCGGGAAGGAATTTTGTGAGCGAAACCTCATCAGGCCCCCAGGCAGGACTATCGGCGATGCTCCTGCCGGAGCTGAAGAAGGTTGCTGCCGGCCTGGGCATCAAGGGGACCAGTGCCATGCGCAAGGCCGAGCTGATTGCCGCGATCCACGCGAACCAGGGCACCGGTGGCCAGGCCGCCCGCACTGGCACGGCGACGTCGAGATCCGCCGAAGCGAAAGCGCCCAGGCGCTCCGCCGAGCAGAGGAACGCGGCGGTTGCAGACGAACAGCTCAACGCTGCCGAGCACACGGATTCGGCAGGCACGTCCGAGTCGCCCCAAGTGCGCGCCCGCAGTCGTCGCCAGCGCAGCGCCGAGAACGCCGAGCGAGCGGCGGCCCAGCAGGCACAACCGGAGCTGAGCGGGGCTGCCGAGCGCCCGGCTATCGCTCGTCCTGAGCGCAATGAGCATGCTGTCATCGAAAAGGCGGAGCACACCGTGGCTGACTCCCCTTACGAGCCGAGTCCCGACGACAGCGTGGGAGCCCGCCTTGCCGCGTTGGGTCAAGATCCGAAGGTGCGTGAGCGCCTGCGCGACCGGGACAGCGGCCGCGGCGGCAGCAACGACAAGCGCGAGCAAGCCGTCCAGCCCGCCGCGAAGCAGTCGAGCGCCCAGGCTCCTGAGCCCTCGTCGTCGCGCAACGGCGACGATGAGCAGGGCGGTGGATCCCGGCGTACCCGCAACCGCCGCCAGCGCGATCGCGGTAACCGGCGCAACCGGCCTACGGGCAATGAGGCCGAGCGCGTGGACGACACGGTCCATGACGACGACGTCCTTCTCGAGGTCAGCGGCATCCTCGATGTCTTGGACAACTACGCATTCGTGCGCACCTCCGGCTATCTGGCCGGCCCCAACGATGCCTACGTTTCGTTGTCGATGGTCCGCAAGAACGGACTGCGCAAGGGCGACATCGTCACCGGAGCCATTCGTCAGTCGCGGGACGGGGAGCGTCGAGAGAAGTACAACCCGCTGGTGCGTCTGGACACCGTCAACGGGCAGCCGCCGGAGAGAATGAGGGATCGTCCCGACTTCGCGAAGCTGACGCCGCTCTACCCGCAACAGCGGCTGCGAATGGAAACCGTTCAGCAGAACATGACCGGGCGCATCGTCGACCTGATCAGCCCGATCGGCAAGGGGCAGCGCGGACTGATCGTCTCCCCGCCGAAGGCGGGCAAGACGATGGTGATGCAGTCGATCGCCAACTCGATCACCAGCAACAATCCCGAGGTACACCTCATGGTCGTGCTGGTCGACGAGCGACCCGAGGAAGTCACCGACTTCCAGCGCACCACCACCGGTGAGGTCATCGCGTCGACCTTCGACCGTCCGGCCGAGGACCACACATCGATCGCCGAGCTTGCCATCGAGCGAGCCAAGCGACTGGTCGAGCTGGGCCGCGATGTCGTGGTGCTGCTCGACGGCATCACGCGGCTCGCCAGGGCATACAACCTGGCTGCACCGCCGTCGGGTCGTATCCTGTCGGGCGGTGTCGACTCGGCTGCGCTCTACCCGCCGAAGAAGTTCTTCGGAGCGGCCCGCAATATCGAGAACGGCGGCTCGCTGACCATCCTTGCGACCGCGCTGGTGGAGACCGGCTCCAAGATGGACGAGGTCATCTTCGAGGAGTTCAAGGGCACCGGCAATATGGAGCTGAAGCTCTCGCGTCAGCTTGCCGACAAGCGGATCTTCCCGGCCATCGACGTGGATGCCTCCAGCACCCGTCGTGAGGAACTGCTGATGGGCCGCGCCGAACTCGACATCATCTGGAAGCTGCGCCGCGTGCTTGCCGGCTTGGACGATCAGCAGGCCCTGGAGACCTTGCTGAGCCGGATGCGTAAGACGGCCAGCAACCCGGAGTTCATCGTTTCGATCGCCAAGACCACACCGGGCGCGTCCTGACCGGGATTTGGGCAATGCCGTAACGCGCGGTAAGATCGCGCGACGGCGCCGGTTCACGCCTTCGACTACTTGGCGACCCGGCACGATAACCAAGGAGAAACCATGAAGCAGTCGACTCATCCCGAGTACCACGACGTCAAGGTCGTGTGTACCTGCGGGAACCAGTTCGAGACTCGAAGCACCATCAAATCTGACGTGATGAGCGTCGATGTGTGCTCGGAATGCCACCCCTTCTACACCGGCAAGCAGAAGATTCTCGACACCGGTGGCCGCGTCGCTCGCTTCGAGCGCCGCTACGGCAAGAAGAAGTAACAGTCTTCCAGCGGGCGCTGGCGGCGGAGGAACCCGTCGCCGGCGCCTCTTTCATTGCCCGGCACTGTGCCGATCTCCCAGGAGGACTGATGTTCGAAGCCGCCGATTCGATGAGGGCCGAATACGCCGAACTCGAAGCGCAGATGAGCGATCCGGCTGTGCTGTCCGACGTCAAACGCTCACGAGTGGTCGGGCGCCGGTATGCCGAGCTCGCGCAGATCGTCAAGGCGCTGGACGAGCATGACGCACTCAGTGCCGACGAGATTGCAGCGGGCGAGTTGGCCGCCGAGGACCCGAGCTTCGCCGACGAGCAGGCCGAGATCGCAAAGCGCCTGGATGTAGTCACCGAGAAGTTGACTGCGCTGCTGGCACCGCGCGATCCCAACGATGACTGCGACGCGATCATGGAGATCAAGTCGGGGGAGGGCGGCGAGGAATCTGCGCTGTTCGCTGCGGACCTGCTCAATATGTACGTGCGCTATTGCGAGCAACGCGGCTTCAAGCTTCAGGTGCTCGACTCCGAATCCACCGACCTGGGCGGATTCAAGTCCGTCACGGCAGCGATCAAGACGTCCAAGTCGCCCGAGCCGGGCCAGGCACCCTATGGCGTGCTTAAGTTCGAGGGCGGTGTGCACCGCGTGCAGCGGGTTCCGGTCACCGAATCGCAGGGCCGCGTCCACACGTCGGCGGCGGGCGTGTTGGTGATGCCCGACGTCGAGGACGACGAGATCGCGATCAACGAGGACGATCTGCGTGTCGATGTCTACCGCTCCAGCGGCAAGGGAGGTCAGGGTGTCAACACCACCGACTCTGCCGTTCGCATCACCCACCTGCCGTCCGGCATCGTGGTGACCTGCCAGGACGAGCGCAGCCAGCTGCAGAACAAGGAGCAGGCGATGCGTATCCTGCGCGCGCGACTGGTCTCCAAGGCCGAGGAAGAGCAGGCACAGCAGGCTGCGGCCGCACGCAAATCCCAGGTGCGCACCGTCGACCGTTCGGAGCGCATTCGCACCTACAACTTCCCGGAGAACCGCATCACCGATCACCGGATCGGCTTCAAGGCACACAACCTGGACGCTGTGCTGGGCGGCGATCTCGAGGCCCTAATCGCGGCTCTGCAGGCTGCCGACCTCGAAGAGCGACTCTCACATGTGGGGGAGCAGGCCCAGCAGTGAACCCGCGCCCGGTGATCCTGCTAGCTCAGGCATCGGCCGCTTTGGCCGAGGCCGGCCTCGACTCCCCGAAGGCCGATGCCCGGGTGCTGCTGATGAGCGCCACCGGGCTATCGGTCACCGAGTTGCTCACCGCCTCCGAGATCGACGCCCGGGCGTGTGCCCGATTCGACCAGATGATCGCCCAACGGGCCGCCGGCGTGCCGGTTCAGTATCTCACCGGCGAGGCCTGGTTCCGTAACGTACGGCTGGAGGTCGGGTCCGGAGTCTTCATCCCGCGCCCGGAGACCGAACTGGTCGCGGGCGCGGCGATCGACGAGGCACTCAGGCTCAAGGCCGCTGGCCGCTTCGGGTCCGAACCGCTGGCGGTCGAGCTGTGCGCCGGATCCGGCGCGATCAGCGCCGCGCTGTGCGACGAGGTTCCCGGTGTGCGAGTGGTAGCCGTCGAGAAGGATCCGGTGGCCGCCGGATGGCTCAGACGCAATCTGGAGGGCACGCCGGCCGAGGTGATCGAAGCGGACATGGCCGACGCGCTGCCCGGTGTCTGCGGCCAGGCCGCGGTCGTGGTCGCCAACCCGCCATATATTCCCTGGTCACAGCGCGATGGTCTGCCGATCGAGGTACGCAGTCATGACCCGGCCCTCGCGCTCTTCGCAGCCGACGATGGCCTGGCCGCCATCCGGGTGGTGGTCGACGTCGCGCACCGGCTCTTGCAGACCGACGGCCTGGTGGTCATCGAACACGGCGACGATCAGGGCCCCGCGGCGCTGGAGGAGTTGCGGCGAGCCGGATTCGCCCATCGGATCTGTCATCGCGACCTAGCGGGGCGTCCACGTTTCGTCACGGGCAGACGCGTGTCAGGATGGGATGGTGAGTGAGTTGTCGAACCCTGGATCCCAGCAGCCGCGCTGGCGGCGCTTCGATCTTTCTGCCGAGCACGATGCAGGTCTGGCTGCGGCTCAGGATGCCATCGCGAACGGCGAGTTGGTGGTTCTTCCGACCGACACGGTCTACGGTATCGCCGCCGATGCATTGCAGCCGGCGGCCGTGCAGGGGCTCTTGGACGCCAAGCAGCGTGGCCGCGATATGCCGCCGCCGGTGCTGATCGCCGAACCGGCGATGCTGCGAGCGCTGGTCGTCGAGGTGCCGGTCGAGGTCGACTCTGTGATCAACCGCTTCTGGCCAGGGGCACTCACGCTGATCATGAAGGCACAACCAACCCTCAAGATGGACCTCGGCAAGACCGAGGGCACGATTGCCGTGCGGGTGCCCGATCAGGACGACGCACGCGAGCTGTTGCGCCAGACCGGCCCGCTCGCCGTCAGCAGCGCCAACGCCTCCGGACGGCCGCCGGCCACGACCATCGACGAGGCCATCGAACAACTCGGCGATTCGGTCGCCGTCTACCTGGACGCCGGTGCCACTTCGGGACCGACGGCGTCGACCATCATCGATCTGGCTGGGGCTTCGAGCGGCCGTATCGTTCGCGCCGGTGTGTTGAGCTTTGCAGATCTGGCGCAGGTGATGCCCGAGCTCACCGATATCGCCCCGGCAGCCCCCGAGCCGACGCCGGATGCCGATCCCGATGACGCGGCTGCGCCCGAGGCCGGGCAGACACCGGATGCGTGAATACCTGTTGGTGATGCTCGTCGCGGCAGCAACCACTTATCTGCTGTCGGGTCTGTGCCGCGCCATCGCCATCAGATTCGGTATCGAGGCGCAGATCCGCGTCCGCGACGTTCATACCCGCCCAACGCCGTATCTGGGTGGCATGGCGATGCTCGGCGGCGTGGCAGTGGCCTTCCTGCTTGGCTCGATGATGCCGTTCCTGGGACGCCACGAGGTGGTCACCCGCGATGCGCAGGGCATCCTGGCGGCCGGAGCGGTGATCTGGCTGGTGGGAGTGATCGACGACATCATCGATCTGCCGGCCATCGCCAAGGCCGCGGGTCAAGTGCTGGCCGCCGGCGTCGCGGTGCTTTTCGGGGTGCGAATGTACTGGATCTCATTGCCGAATCGGATCATCGCGCTCGACCAGGCGACCTCGATCATCATCACGGTGCTGTTCATCTTCGTCTGCGTCAACGCCATCAATGTGATGGACGGGCTTGATGGGCTGGCCGCCGGTGTGGTCGCGATCGGCGCGTCCGCGATGTTCACCTATACATATGTGCTGGCCCGAGAGCAGAATTTCGTCGTGGCGACCACCGCGAGCCTCGCCACCGTCACCACCACCGGAGTCTGCCTGGGCTTTCTGCCGCACAATTTCCATCGCGCACGCATGTTCATGGGTGACGCCGGGTCGATGTTGCTCGGGCTGTTGCTTTCCTGTTCGTCCCTGTCATTCACCGGTCAGATCGATTCACAGTCGCTGAACCCCGAGGGCACCGGAATGCTGCCCAACTGGCTACCGCTTGCACTGCCCTTTGCCGTCATGGCGTTGCCGCTCTTCGATCTGGCGACCTCCTATATTCGCCGCACCTGGCATGGCAAGTGGTGGTTCGTCGCCGATAAGCAACACCTGCATCATCGGCTGATCCAACGAGGCCATTCCGTGGTCAACGCGGTTTGGGTTCTCTACCTGTGGAGCGCGGTGATCGCCTACGGAGCGATCGCCTTCGGGCTCGTCCGGCTGCCCGTGGCGCTGGCCCTCATCGCCGTGGGAATTGTCATCGCGGTGCTTGTCACGCTGAGTCCCGGACGACGCAAGAAGGCTCCTGCCGGAGTCTGACGAAGTGACCGCCCGATGCGCAGCGAGCGGCGGATATGCCCTAGACTCAGACTCATCGCCCGTGACGTTCATCGAGGAGGAGACACTGTGGCGTTTGCAGCTACGGCGGTCGGCAGCGCTCGACGCTTCCTCTCCTCAGCCGCGCTGGCCGGTCTGCTCGCCGGCGGGCTTTCGGTCGTGACCGCTACCATCGTCGATCAACGCCGCGGTTTGGCCAGCGCATCGGCCGGGGTAGTGCTCGTACTGGCGTATTTCTGGACCGGGCAGGTGGTCGAGCGGTCCGCGATGCGGCTGGCCAACAGCCAAGGCATGGTGCTGATCATGTCCGGATATCTGGTGCGCGTCGTCCTTCTCGGGTTTCTGCTTTCGTGGGCCCTCAGCAGCGCGACGCCGGCGTCGCGGGTGTCCCCCCAGTGGGTGGGCGCCGGGGGGGTCGCCGCCGGCATAGGCTGGTTTATCGGGTTGATCGTGGTTCACTCCCCAAAGCCCAAACCGATCTACGACCAGCCCTATGTGGCCCCCAAGGGGTGGGACGCATGAGCCATCAGCAGACCGACAACAGGCGTCCGGTCCCGCAGACACACGGTAAGGATCAAGGCTTGACGATCCTCAGTTACCTGCTGGCGGGCATCGGGCTGTACGGTGGTCTCGGATGGTTGGCCGACCGTGTCTTGAATACGTCATTCCTGATGATGATCGGGTTCCTCGCGGGAATGATCGTCAGCTTTTATATCATTATCAAGCGGTACGGGGGAGTGGCATGATCCCGATGGAAGGTGGGGGCTACACCCCGCCGGGCGTGGAGGATTTTCAGTTCCCGGGGCTTTTCGGTACCGACTGGATCACCAAGCCCATGGTGCAGGCCGTTATCGCCGCGTTGGTGGTGATCGTCATCTGGTGGCTGGCCTCCAGGCGCTTGACAACGGTCCCGAACAAGCGGCAGTTCCTCATGGAGTATCTCTATGGGTTTATCCGCAACGGCGTCGGCCGCGATGTTCTGGGGCCCGGCTTCCGGCCTTACATCGGCCTGCTGGTGGGGTTGTTCACCTACATCTTGGTGAACAACTGGTTCGGCGAACTCTTCTTGTTCATGTTCCCGACCATGTCGAATATCGGCTACGCCTGGGGTGCGGTCGCGATGGTTCTGGTGATCTACGTCTACGCCGGATTCCGCACTCATGGCGCCGGGTATCTGCGTAAGGCGTTGATACCCGCAGGTGTGCCCTGGTATCTCTACCCGATCATCGTGCCGGTCGAATTCTTGTCGACCTTCATCACTCGACCGTTGACGCTCGGCGTTCGTTTGTTCGCGAATATGTTCGCCGGCCACCTGACGATCTTGGTCTTCGTCATCGGCGGTACCTATTTGATGACGCAATCGGACGGCATCTTCCTCAAGGTCGGCGGGGGATTCTCACTGATCTTCAGTTTCGTAATGTTGGGTTTCGAGCTGTTCATCGGCTTCCTGCAGGCGTACATCTTTACGATCCTTACCGCGCAGTACATCTCATCGTCGATCAGTGAAAGCCACTGATCACATCAGCCTGAAGGCAAACGAAAGGAACGAAGAATGACCCCCATGGAATTGGCCGGCTCGATCAACGTCATCGGCTACGCCTTGGCCACGCTGGGCCCGGGCCTCGGTGTCGCCTGGATCTTCTCGTCGGTCATCAACGGCACTGCCCGACAGCCTGAGGCCAGGGGCGCCATGATGGGCACGGCTTACATCGGCTTCGCCGTTGTCGAAGCACTCGCCATCCTGGGCTTCGTGCTCGCCTTCGTCATCCAGTGATCGGTCCCACCATGATTGGTGCGGGACTGATCCCCATGGAGTTCTCGCTGGGACCGCTGGCCCCCGAACACCTGTCGGAGTTCGTCGTCGGACTCGTGCTGGCGATCATCGTCGCGGTTGGCGTCCAGAAGATCGCCGTGCCCAGGTTCGAGAAGATGTACGAGGAGCGGGCCGAGGCAATCGAGGGCGGCATCAACCGCGCTCAGGTGATCAAGCAAGAGGCCGAGGAAACCAAGCGGCACTACCAGGAGCAGTTGGCCAGTTCGCGTGAGGAAGCCGCTGGGCTTCGCGAGCAGGCACGAGCTCAAGCGGCTCAGATCATCGAGGCCGCCCGCAAGGAGGCTGAGGCCGAGGCGGCTCGCATCCGTCGGTCCGCCGAACTGCAGATCAGCAACGAGCGTGCGCAGGCGTACAACGAATTGCGCTCCGATATCGGCAGCTTGGCCGTCCAATTGTCCGAACGCGTGATCGGAGAGTCGTTGGCCGATTCTCAGGCTGCATCGCGCACTGTCGACCGGTTCTTGGCCGAGCTCGATGCCCAGCCGTCGCGAGTGGTGCCGGACTTTGTTCCGGACGCGCTCGCCGGGCCCTCAGGGGCAGGAACGCAGTAGTGATGGAGACCGAGATCCGAATGCGTGAGCTGGACGCCAAGGCCGACAGCCTGCAGTTGCAGCAATCCGACATCGACGGGCTCGCTGCGGTCTGCGACGCGCTGGCAGGCCAGGCCCGGCTGCGCGGTGCGCTGAGCGATGCCACGCTGTCTTGTGACGCGCGTTCCCGGCTGGCGAGGACTCTGCTGAGCGGACGAGTGAGTGACAAGGCCGCAGAACTCGTGGCCGAGGCCGCCGCCCGCTGCAAGGACTCCCGCGATCTGGAGGATCTGGTCGAGCGGCTGGCTGTGCGGGCGAGCCTGCGGGCGGGGGGCCAGATCGACCAGGTCTCCGAGGAGGTCTTCCGTTTCGCCCGAGCAGTGCAAAGCGATCCCGAGCTACAAAAGACGCTCACCGATCCGCGGATCGGTCTGGCGGCCCGTCAAGAACTGATCGGCACGCTGGTCGCAGCGAAGGTTCGTCCGCAGAGCCTGTGGTTGCTGCAGCGGGCCTTGACCGTCGAGGAACGCCCGCTGGTGAAGACGCTGGATTCCTATGTCGAGTTGGCCGCACAGGTGCAGGCCAGCACGGTCGCGAAGGTGAGCGTGGCGCATCCGCTGACCGACGGGCAACTCGCCCATCTCAAGGCGCAACTGGTGCGTATTTACGGTGTCGCGATCGACGTTCGCGTGGAGATCGACCCCGATGTGCTCGGCGGCGTACGCATCCAGGTGGGCGACGAGATTATCGATGGCACCATCGAGAACAGACTTAACCAAGCGCGTCGGCTGATCGGCTGACCGAAACAAGGAGTGGAGACCGCGATGGCGGAACTGACGATTCGCCCCGATGAGATCCGGGATGCGCTGAACGAGTTCGTGCTCAAGTACGAGCCCACTCAGTCGGCCCGGGAAGAAGTCGGAAGCGTCATCACCTCGGGCGATGGCATTGCCCGAGTCGAGGGCCTGCCATCGGCGATGGCCAATGAGCTGCTGCGCTTCGAGAACGGCACGTTAGGTATCGCGCTGAACCTGGAGGCGCGCGAGATCGGTGTCGTGGTCCTCGGCGATTCGGACGGCATCGAAGAAGGTTCGCGGGTGGTCGGCACCGGCGAGATCCTCTCGGTCCCGGTGGGCGACGGCTTCCTCGGACGCGTTGTGGACGCGATGGGTAACCCGATCGATGGCAAAGGTGACATCGAAGGGGCCACGCAGCGCCGTCCGCTCGAACTCCAGGCGGCCGGCGTGATGGATCGCCAGGAGGTCAACGAGCCGCTGATGACCGGGCTGAAGGCCGTCGACGCGATGACCCCGATCGGACGTGGCCAGCGCCAACTGATCATCGGAGACCGCAAGACCGGCAAGACGGCCATCGCGATCGACACGATTCTCAATCAGAAGGCGAACTGGGCCAGCGGGGATCCGAAGAAGCAGGTGCTGTGCATCTACGTCGCGGTGGGACAGAAGAACTCCACGGTCGCCGAGGTACACGAGACATTGAGCAAGCACGGCGCGATGGACTACACCGTGATCGTGAACTCCCCGGCGTCCGACCCCGCAGGCTTCAAGTACATCGCTCCCTACGCAGGCTCGGCCATCGGACAGCACTGGATGTACCGGGGCCGTCACGTGCTTATCGTCTTCGATGACCTCACCAAGCAGGCCGAGGCCTAC
>NZ_JAVTWX010000060.1:0-10996 GCF_032229645.1 Brooklawnia sp. | reverse complement strand
GACAGCGATGCCTGGGTGCCCTCGATGCGGGAGCTGGCCAGTGCCTCGCGGCGGAGGTAGGGACCGATTAGCAGGCTCGGATCAGTGATGACCATGCCGAGGCCTTGGAGGTGACCCAATGCCGCGTCGGCGTCGGACATCGCCGCGACGACCTCGGCGCTCAGCGGAAGTTGGCGTGGGATGGGCTTCGGGAGGTAGTACGTGAAGGCCCACTTCTTGCCGGGCTCTCGCATCGCGTGGCCGAAAGCGCTGTCGACGAACCTGCTGGCATCCATCCCTGAACCTTACAACTGAACCACCGATCAACTTGGAAGTTGAGGCGAAACTTCCAAGTCTTCGGGGAGTTCAGTTGGAAGTTCGTTCGGTGTGTCCAAGTGCACTTGCAGCGTCGGTTCTAACTTCCAAGTCTTCGGGGAGTTCAGCCACAGAACTACGCTTGGCGGCACGATCAAGCAAGCCAAAGGACTGTGACATGACCGAGAGCGGATTCAGCGCAGACGAACGAGCCGCCATGAAACACCGGGCCGAAGAGCTGCGATCGACCAAAGGCCTGAAGGGCGCCGCCAAACTGGTGAAAGAACTTGAGTCCTGTATGGACGCTATCGAGGCGCTCGAGGGCACCGACAAGGCGGTCGCCACCTTGCTTCATAGGGTCGTCTCCGAGGAAGCGCCCGAACTGATGCCCAAGACCTGGTACGGCTTCCCGTCGTATGCCAAGGACGGAAAGCTGATCGTCTACTACCAGCCTGCGTCCAAATTCAAGACGCCGTACGGGACCATCGGATTCAGTGAGAACGCAGCACTGGACGACGGCGACATGTGGCCGAACGCATACGCTGTGATCGCTGCCAGTGACGGGGTCGAACAGCGGTTGCGCGGGCTGGTGAGGCGCGCAGCATCCGACGCAGCGAGCATATCCCCGCCGAATACGCTCTGAAGGCCCACCTACAGCAACGACGTCAGGCCGCGTCGCCGATCTAGCAGCGGCCAGGCAGGTCGGCTTCGTCGGAAGGTGACGATGTGCCAGGTCACCAAAGAGCGCTGATAGAGAAATGACACGACCGGGCAGAAACGCAAATATTGCGGTATTTTGTCCAGCCGATCTGCCATTCCCCTGTCAATCGTGATAGCCTACCGCGGGTTCACAGCAAATGCTGCAGCAACCCGGACGACGACCTGCGGGTCACGAGCAAGGAATGACATCGTGTCATCAACCACATCCGAGCCATCGCCGGTGGCCCCCGATTTCAAAGCATCCAACGGCGGATTCTTCGGACATCCCTGGGGCCTGGCGAACCTCGCAGGCGTCGAGATGTGGGAGCGCTTCAGCTTCTACGGCATGCAGAGCCTGCTGGCCTTCTACATCTACTACTCGGTCAGCGACGGGGGCTTGGGGCTGTCCGAAGCAGCCGCCACCTCAATCGTGGGTGCCTACGGTGGCCTGGTGTACCTCTCGTCCGTTCTGGGCGGCTGGGTCGCCGACCGATTGCTCGGGTCCGAGAAGACGCTGCTCAGCGCCGCGATCCTGGTCATGTGCGGGCACCTGGCGCTGGCGTTCCTGCCGGGCGTGCCCGGCCTGGCGGTCGGCCTGGTCTGCGTCGCCCTGGGCGGTGGCTCGCTGAAGACCACCACCTCCACCACGTTGGGCGACCTCTACTCCCCCCTCGACAACCGGCGCGATGCGGCCTTCTCGATCTACTACATGGGCGTCAACATCGGCGCCCTGATCGGCCCGCTCGGCACCAGTGCGCTGTGGGGATGGCGGGGCTTCCACTGGGGCTTCGGCCTGGCAGCCGTCGGCATGGCCCTCGGCCTGATCCAATACATCGCGATGCGCCGCCGCACGCTGAGCACCGCGAGCTCCAAGCCGACCAACCCGCTCAATAACACCGAGAAGCGCAACTGGACGATCGGTCTGGTCATCGTTGTCGCCGCACTGGCCGCCATCATTGCGTCCGGCCTGATCAAGGCGGAGAGCCTGTCGACCATCGTTGTCGTGCTGACCTCTATCGCCGCAGTGGCGCTCTTCGTCCTGATCTTGAGCAGCAAGAACATTGATGGGGACGAGCGCAGCCGCGTCTTCTCCTTCATCCCGATGTTCATCGCCTCCTCGGTCTTCTGGTCGCTCTTCCAACAGCAATTCACCGTCATGGCGATCTACTCCGACCAGCGGCTCAACCGGCATGTCTTCGGCATCGACTTGCCGCCGAGTGTCGTGCAGTCGATCAACCCGGTCTTCATCATTGTCTTCGCGGGCGTCTTCGCAGCGATGTGGACCGCGCTGGGCGACCGCCAGCCGAGCACCCCGGTGAAGTTCTCGCTTGGCACCGTCATCATGGGATGTGCCTTCTTGCTGTTCATCCCGTTCACCGGAAGCGCGAACGGCACCGTGCCGTTCTGGGCGATCGTATTGATCCTCTTCTTCTTTACCATCGCCGAGCTATGCCTGTCTCCGGTCGGCCAATCCCTGTCGACAAAACTGGCCCCGAGGGCCTATCACTCGCAGATGGTCGCGCTCTACTTCCTCTCTGTCTCACTGGGTTCGGCCATGGCAGGATCGCTGTCATCGCTGTACTCGACCTCGAACGAGGTGCCGTACTTCTTGAGCATCGGTCTCGGCTCAATCGTCGTGGGCGTGGCCCTCTTCCTGACGCGCGGGCCGATCAACAAGCTGATGCGTGGCGTGAAGTAGCCGAGCACCTCAATTCCATCTCTGCACGGCTTCTTCTCCCCTGTTCTCGGGCGGGAAAGGCCGTGTTTGTTGCCGTGACTTTCGGCAAGCGTGACTAACTACATGCGATCTACATGCGATATGCCAGCCAAATCGTTTCAGCACTGCGATTCGAGGCAAGTTCGCCAAGATCGCATGTAGTTGGTCACGGCCCGTTTCCGCACCGGCCTCGCCGCCGCACTTGAATCCCCAAATTAGGATGGCCTAAGTGCAGCCATGCGCGGTACTGAGCATTGTCGGAAGCAACCGGAAGAGGCAGCCATGCCACCTCGTCAGCGCGTCCTACGGCACGCCACCGTCACCAGCAGCGAGCGGGTCTCCCCGCAGCTGATCCGGCTGACATTCGATTCGCCCGACCTGATCGGCCTAGACCTGCCCTTCACCGATCACTACGTGAAGCTGCTCTTCCCGCCGCAAGATGCGCCGTATTCGCATCCGGTCGATCCCGAGCAGGCCGCCACCCAATACCCCGAACACCGGCTGGTGACGCGCACCTACTCGCTGCGCTACCGCGACACCGTCAACGGCACGATGGTGCTCGACTTCGTCACCCACGGCGATACCGGGCTGGCCGGCCCCTGGGCACAGCGGGCCAATCCCGGTGACGCCATCAGCTACTTCGGTCCCGGCGGCGCCTGGGCGCCCAGCGCCGACTACGACCACTTCGTGCTGGTCGGCGATGAGGCGGCCTCCCCTGCCATCTGCGCTGCGCTGGACGAGTTCCCTGAAGGCGCGACGGGCGTGGCGTTCCTCGAAGTCGCAGAACAGTCGGCGGTTTTCGACATCCCGGAACCGGCCGGCGTCCAGATCGTCTGGGTCTTCCGGGACGGCGCACCCTTCGGCCAAAGACTTGCCCAGGCGGTCCGGGCGTCGCAGATCGCCGAGGGCCGGACCGGTTGGTTCGTCCACGGCGTTGCGGAGATGGTCAAGGACCTACGCCGCTATCTCTTCGTCGAACGCGGCGTCTCGAAATCAGACGCCTCGATCTCGGGCTACTGGCGAACCGGCATGACCGAGGACGGCTGGCAGTCGTCCAAGCACGAGTTCGTTGCCGGAATGGAAGCCGAGGAGGCCGCAGCCCTCGTCATCCCCGACCCCAGCTGACCTGAGCGAGCGTGAGGGAGGCTCATCAGCCCGAAACCCGACAGCTCAGATCGATGATGCCCGGATGGCGTCGATCGTCTCGAGGGTGTGCAGGGTGCGCAGCTGGTCAGCAGCCGGATCGTCCCCCTCGATCAGCTGCCCGAAACGCTCGATCTCGAACCTCATGTTCGCCGGTGACAGATCGAGGCGCTCGGTGTCACGCTTACCGTCCAGGTAGGTCACGACGAGTTCACGGGGCGCGGCAACCCTGTCGAAGGTCACCGTCGCAAGCTCGCCCTGAATTTCGCTCGGCCGGTCGGACGCAGTGATCTTCGAGTACGAGAGATCGGCCACCATCCCCGGATAGCTGGCGAGCACCGCGCCCGCCCCATCCACGCCGGAGCCGACGGTCACATTCGACGCCGTCACAGCCTGCGGCACCCCGAAGAGGTCCACCAGCATCGAGACGCAGTAGACCCCGATGTCGTACAGCGCTCCCCCGGCCAGCTTCGGATCGAAGATGTTCACCGACCGGCCCGTGAGCACCAGGTCATAGCGGGCGGAACGCTGCGAATAGGCCAGCGAGACCCTGCGGATTTGGCCGAGCTTCGGCAACAGCGCCCGCAGGGCTGCGGTCCCCGGATCATAGGCATTGCGCATGCCCTCAAATATCACGACACCGGCGTCCTTCGCCTCGTCCAGCAATACCGAGAACTGGTCCGCGGTCGGCACAGCGGGCTTCTCCACGAGGACGTGCTTGCCGGCCCGGATAGCGCGCAGCGCCTGCTCATGATGAACGCCGTTCGGGCTGGCGACATAGACCGCGTCGACATCGGTGGACGCGAGCATCGCGTCCAGATCGGTCCAGGTCTGTTCTGCGCCGAAGGCGGCCGCCGCCTTCCGGGCGGTCTCGCGACTGCGCGAATAGACCCCGGCGAGTTCGATCGTGGACACCTCGGCGAGTGCGTCGACGAACGAATAGGTGATCGCGCTGGTGCCGATCGTGGCGATACGAATCATGACTGAAACCTTACGGCAGCCGCCGGAGGGCTAAGGTGTGCCGGTGAGCAAACGTGTTGGCCTGCAGACGACGATCATCGTGGCGATGCTGTCAATGATCGGCCCGTTCACCATCGACTCGGTCTTTCCCGCGTTCGCCCGCATCGGCGTCCAGTTCGGGGCCTCGGACGCGGCGCTGCAGCAGATCACCAGCATCTACCTGTTCGCCTACGCGTTCGCCAGCCTCTTTCACGGCCCTATTTCCGACGCGGTCGGACGCAAACCCGTCATGATCGTCGGCATCGCCGCCTTCGCGCTCGCGTCGATCGGCTGCGCCTTCGCCCCTAGTCTGGGCGTCCTATTGGCCTTCCGCGCCGTCCAGGGTGTCTTCGCCGGTGCCGGCCAGATCATCTCGCGGGCGCTGGTCCGCGACCTCTATGACGGCTGGCAGGCACAGCGCGTGATGGCGCAGATCTCGATGATCTTCGGCGTCGCGCCCGCGTTGGCACCGGTGGTTGGCGGCTGGCTGCTCGCGGTCGGCGACTGGGAAATCATCTTCATCTTTCTCACCGGCTACACGGTGCTGCTCCTCCTGCTGGTCACCTTCGGATTGCCCGAATCTCACCCTGCCGACAAGCGGACGCCGCTGCGGCTCGGACCGATCTTCTCCGGCATGCGCGAAGTGGCGACCGACGGCCCGTTCGCGCGGCTCGCCTTCGCTTCGTCCCTGGCCTTCTCGGCGCAGTTCCTCTACATCGCGGGGGCGCCGATCTTCATCGTCCGGCTGCTCGGGCTTGGCGAACGCGACTTCTGGGTCTTCTTCGTGCCGATGATCACCGGCATGATCCTCGGCTCGTTCATCAACTCGCGGCTGGCCGAGTGGGGTCATCCCGAGAAGGTGGCCAGCATCGGGCTCGGCATCATGCTGGGCGCGATAGCACTGAATGTCGGACTGGCCGCGTCTGGCCTGGCGTCCCAGTTGCCGTGGCCGATCGTCGGGCCCGCGCTCATCGCGTTCGGCATGTCGCTGGCGTTCCCCATCCTGCAGTTGACGATGCTCGACCTCTTCCCCTCCAGGCGTGGTACTGCCGCATCGTTGCAGAGCTTCGTTTCGCTGCTGCTCAATGCGCTGCTGGCAGGCGTCATCATTCCACTCGTCTCGGGCAGCATCTTCTCGCTGGCTCTGGCCAGCTGTGTATTCGGAGTGAGCGGATCCGGGCTTTGGGCCTGGCATCTGGCGTCCGCCCGCCGCGGTCGTTGAGCCGGCCGAGATAGGCCCTTAGCGGCAAGGGTCGAACGGCCTGACGCCAACGATCGCACGATTCCATTCGAGGTCGCTCAGCGGTGTGCCGCGCTGCGCGCAAAGTCCCGTCTCGACCCGCTCGATATCCAGGTCCCAGATCTTGACCTGGCCATCGTTCCCGGTCCCGGCAAACGACGATCCATCACCCAAGAACATCAGGTCGGTCGTGCGGCCCATCTGAGCGTTCAGCACAAGCTCGGCCGAATCGGACGACTCGTCCAACTCCCACATGTAGAAGACCTCGTCGCCGCCGCCGGCCATCAGTCGCTTGCCATCCGGGCTGAAATTCAGACCGTAGATCGCGGCCTGGGACTGGTGAAACTCATGGACCGGCTTCGGCGCGCTGGGGTCTGACAGGTCCCATACGCTCACCGTGCCCAGATCGGTCCCGACCGCCAGCATCGGTCCGGCCGCAGACATGGCGCTCACCGACGGGTTTGAATCGGTCATGATGGACGGCAACTGCTGCGGATGCTCAGGGTCTGCCAGCGACCAGACCTTGACCTCGTTCTCTGCGATGCCGATCGTCAGCAGACTGGAATCGGCGCTGAACCGGGCGATCTGCGGGGTCTCCGTGTTAAGTTCTGCCAGCTGGGTCAGCTTGCCATCGTCGCCGACTCGCAGCAGCAACGACTTCTGCTTCAGGTATTCGCTCACCACCATCAGGTGGCCCGTCCGATCGACGACAACGTTGTTCAGCACGGCCGAGTCGTCCATCACCTGGTGCACGATCGGGTCGGACGCACCGGTCTGGTCCAACCGCCAGCCCACGACGCGGCCGTCGGTGCTGCCTGCCCATAGCATGGTGCCGGCGCCGTCCATCCAGATCGAGCTGTACAGACTGATGCCGTCGGGCACCACCGGCGATTTCATCTTCTTCAGCACGGGGTCGAGCGACCACAGCTCGACCGAGTCGGCGCCGAGGTCGACATAGGCCAGCCATTTTTCGCCTGCGGCATCACCTGCCAGCTGATAGACCGCCTGGCCAGCAAGTCGCAGATACGGGTTCGCCTCCGACCAGACCAGCAGAGTGCCCGCAGTGTCCACGGCTACCGGATGCCCGTGTACCATTTCGGCTCCGGTCATCAGCATCGGACCCGACATGCTCCGATGCACCGTGTCGGTGGCCGCATCGACCACCCGCACATGTTGCCCGGAGTCGGCGGTCAGATAGGTGTCGGCATCGGTGAATCGCACAGAGTTCACCCACGACGCGTAGTCGGTCGAGACGACGCCGGGCCCGTCGGGATTGGTCAGGTCCCAGCGCATGCTGGCCCGAGCACCCATCCCGGCCACCAACCAGTGACCGTCGGGGCTGACCGCCAAGGCCTGAGTGCGCGGGATACGTCCGTTGATCTCATAGGTCATGGGGGCCATCGGCCGCGGCGTCAAACCCGCGAGCTGCCACCGCTCGATGCGTCCCGAGACGCCACCCACGTAGATCACCGAGCGGGTCGGATCCATCGCGATGCTGGTCACCGCCGCACCAATGTCGGTGAGGGCCACCTGGTTGGGCTGCGCCGGATCGGCGAGCGAGAAGACACGCAGCTGGCCTGCCGAATCCCCCATCAGTAGGCCTCGACCGTCAGGAGTGAAGGCGGTGGCGAGAACGGTCTGTTCATCGGACGGCAGGTCTGCGAGCAGCTGCGGCTGGCCGGTGACGTCCCAAATGCTCGCGTGCTGCTCGCCGCCGACCGCCGCCAACGTCCTGCCATCGACGATCGCGATATCGATCGCATAGAGATGGTGAGCATGATCGCTGACCGTCCACTGCTCGCCCGGCCCGCTCTGCATTTCATCGGATCGCCACAGCGTCAGGTCACTTTGCGAACCGGCCCGGACGACGACCGAGTCGTCGGACGCCCTCGCCAGCACCGACGGCCCATTGCCCGACCACCGGGTCGGCACATCGTTCGCGTAGGTGTCGAGCAAGACCGATCGCGCTTCTACGGTGTCGGCCAGCCCGTTCGCGGCCAACGCCATCTGGGCTTCAAGAAAGGTGTCGCCGCTGGTGTTCGAGCGGATCGAATAGGCGATCTGGCGTGACTGGGCGTCCAGTTGTACTCGGCGGGTGTGGACGATGGCCAGCCCGGCAATCAGCGCCATCGCCGCCATCACGCTGGCCAGCACCATCGCTATCCGGTGCTGCCTACGCAGCGTCGACGAGACCGCCTTCTCCTGATCGAGCAGCGAGGTGAAATGGGCTTCACTGCGCTCGACGAATTCGCGCTCGTCGGCGCTCAGTTGCGCGGCCGTGTTCGGATCGGCAACAAACTCGGTGAACACCGGCAGCCGATTAACAGGCAGCAGCGAGTCCGGGCTGCGATCGTTGTCCACCCACAGCGCGGTCGCACGACGTAGATGCTCGTGGACGCGCAAATCCATGCGTCCCTCATCGACCCAGTCGGCAAGCCGATGCCAGTGCATCAGCAACGCGTCATGGCTGATCGCCAGCTGGTCTTCTTGGACGCTCAGCAGCCGCGCCGCCAAGAACTGCTCCGCGACCGCGCGTTGCGCATCGGATAGCGATTCCATGGGGATGTGAGTACGCAGGACGGCGTCGCCGTGCACCGAGACCAGCCGCAGCAGCAGGCCAGCTACGAGCTGCTGCTGGTCGGCCGGCAATGCGAGATAGGTGCTCTCCGCAATCGTTTCGACCGCAGACGCCAGCCCTCCGGCACGAACATAGTCCGCGGTCGTCATCCGGGTTCCACCGCATTGCGACCAGACCATCAGCAACGCGCTGGACAGCAGCGGCAGCACCGAGTGCGGCAACCGCTCGGTGGACTCGTCCTGCGCCAGATCGTCCAGCAGCAGTTCAACCAATTCGGGCTCGACCTCTGCCCCGTGCTGTTCAGCAGGAGCAACGATCGCCTGGGTGAGTTCTTCGCGAGTCATCGGCGCGATGATCATCGGATGCTCAAGTGCGCGGGCCAGCACCGGGTGTTCGGCGGCCACGCCGAATGCATCGGAACGTAACCCGATCACCACGACTGTCTCTTGTTCGAGAGCATCGAGCACACCCATCGCGGTGGCGATCGTCGCGCCGTCATTTTGCAGCACTTCTTCGATCTGATCGATCACGATAAGGTCGGCGCCCCCACTATTGACCGGGCCGTCCAGGGTCAACGCCTGCGCATCGCGGCATACCGCATGCCTGCCGGCGAGCAGGCCGTTGACGCATTCACCGCCGATCAGGCCGGCCGCCAAGAGCGATGATTTGCCGCTGCCGGAGCCTCCGACGAGAGCGACGATGCCGCGGCGGCCGGGCAGCGCCTCGACCAGTTCGGCGAGCCGCCTCGACTCCGCGGCTCGCCCGAAGTAGACGGGGGCGTCGTCCACACCGAACGGACGCAGCCCCAGGTAGGGGGCCCGACCGGATATCTTCACCAGATCGGCGTCCGGGTTCCACATGATTTCCGGAATCCGCAGGTCGAGCCCTACCAAGAGTTTGCGGAAGTTGTCGCGCAGCGCCGGAGTTGGCAGGTGTTTGCCCGACAGCCAGCCTTGCACGGTTGCACTGGGGACACCGGCCATTCGTGCTGCGCCACGCACCGACACATCCTTGGCCTGACGAGCTTCACTCAGCAGCCGCACCAATTCTTCGCGGGAGGCGTCACCAGAACCCATTGGAAGCCCCTTTCAGATGGCGCGCCACCGTGCCACTCCAGCAGCAATGTTACTGCTGGCTAGCTGTCTTGCAGTGGCGGGGGTACGTCTCTAGGCAGGCCCCGGGGTCAGGCACGACCTCGCTTGGCGAGGGCTCGTCCGGAGTAGATCACAAACCCGGTGAGCACCACGACGCTGCCGCCGATGATCACGCTCCACCAGGGGAATCCGGGGATGTCGGGCGCGGTTCCTGCCGCCTGAATGTCTTGGACCGGGGTCGGGGTGACACGCTCCCCGGTCACCAGGATGCGGTGGGTGTTGATGCCCAGCGGGGTGCAGGTGACCAGAGTCACCAGGTCCTTGCCGTACTGCGGCAGCAAGGGCTGCGTTTCGTCCGGTTGTACGACCTGGGTCGAGATCACCTGATAGGTGAGCACCTCACCGAAGACCTCGATGGTGAAGTGGTCGCCGACCTTCAGCTTGTCGAGGTTGTCGAAGAGCGTCGCACTGGGCAACCCGCGGTGCGCGGTCAAGACGGAGTGCTGGGAGATGCCGCCGACCGGCAGTGAGGTGCCCTTGAGGTGGCCGACCCCGGCAGCGAGCGTCGCTTCCGAGGTGCCGTGGTAGATCGGCAGATCGACGTCGATGCTGGGAATCTTCAATCGGCCCATGGTGCCGGTGCCGTTGATATCGAGCAACTGGTTGTAGTCGAACTCGCCACCGTTCTCGCCATCAGAGGTAGGCACGTTGCTCTCGGGGGACAACAAGGCACCGCCGGTGAGGGCAGAGTTGTAAGCCTGGGCCTTCGCGATCTCGGCTTCCAGTCTGGACGGCGGACCCTTCTCAATGTCGGCAGTGACGACGTCATCGATCAGACGCGACTGGTTGTACTGCGAGAACCAGCTCGCCACGCTGGGATACATCAGCACCAGCACGCCGATGAGGAGCACCAACGACATCAGCGCGTTGAACCACGGCATTCGCCAGCGACGTGGACGCGGCGTGGGCGCGCTCGCCGGGCTGGGCTGCGAAGCGACGTCGAGCATTCTGGTCCCCCCTCTTAACGCCATTCAGTGGGCGGAGAGGTGACTCCCCGCCCACTGAATGACTACTGATTACTGCTGTTCACTAGCTCGGACGATGCGTCCTCTCGCTATCAGGCGCGAGCCTTGCGGAGTGCCATTGCGCCACCCGCAGCACCGATGATCGCAACACCGGCGATGAGGAAGATCATGGTGCCCTGGCCACCGGTCAGCGGCAGGTTCGGGCCC
>NZ_JAVTWX010000059.1:6936-11038 GCF_032229645.1 Brooklawnia sp. | reverse complement strand
TGGGTGTAGCTGAAGATGTGACCGACGTGTAGCGAGCCCGACACGGTGGGTGGCGGGGTGTCGATCGCGAAAACTTGCTCACGGGATTCGGGACGGGTGAATGCAAAGGTGCCTTCATCGCGCCAGCGCGCCGCCCAGCGGTCTTCCAGGCCCTCGAGCACCGGACGCTCCGGTACCTGCCAACCGGTCTGATCGGCGACCGGCGAGGACATGCTGGATTCAAAACTCATGATGTGCATCCTAACGAGTCCGGCCGACCGTCAGCATCTTGGACGATCGGCCGGACTCGTTGACGAGTAGCGACAGTCTGATCTGCCGGTCGCCAGTGGGCCACCGGTGGGGGGCTACCCGGCGAGCTGCTTGATGGTCTCGAGCATCGCGTCTGAGCTGGCGAGGTCAGAACTCGACGGGCTCCACTGATTGCCGTTGACGGTGAAGGTGGGCGTTGCCTTGACCGAGCTCGGCAACGAATCCTGCATGCCGGTGACGAAATCGGAGGTGGCCTGATCGGTGAAGCAGGTCTGGAAGGCACTCAGCGCGTCGCCTTCGAGGCCGACCAGCTTGGGGTAGTCCTCACTGAGCTGCTTGTCGCTCCAGCCGTCGCCCTCAGTCGCAGGCTGGCCCGCGAAGACCGTCGTGGAGTAATCGGGGAAGACACCCTGAACATCAGCGCAGGTGGCTGCGACGGCGGCCCTGAAGGAGTTGTTGCCAGGGTAGCCGGCGTCGAGACCGTGCAGGATGTGATAGGTCAGCAGAATGTCGCCGTTGTCGGCCAGTTCCGCCAGCTTGGGCTCGACCAGCTTGGACGCCTGAGCGCAGCCCGGGCACTGGTAGTCCATATAGACGATCACCTGCGGCGCGTCGGCGGCCGGGTCGGTCGTGTTATAGACGAGCCCGGTCTTGTCGGCGTTCGCGCTCGGCGGGACGATCTGGGCCGCAGTGGAGCTGGAACTCGGCTGCGAACCGGGGTCGTCCTTCTTGCGGTTCTGGGCAACGACCACGACCACGACTGCGACGATCAGCACGGCAAGCACGATCGCGGCGGCGGTGATGATCCGGACGGTGCGCTTGCGCTGGGCTTCGGCCTGCTGCTGAGCGCGCAGCTGTTCGCGGCGGGACGCGCTGGCAGACCTGGGTGTCCCGGGCTTGCCGGACGTCGCTTGGCCCGCTGAGCCGCCTGTGCGCGGTTGATTCTGCTTGCTCTTGCTCATGTGGTCGCTTTCTCGTCGGTGGCCGGAACAGAGGTGTTGACGGCGGTGCGGCCGGCAGCGGCCGGCTCGTCGTCCTCGTCGTGGTAGAAATCGTCGGGCTGCACGGTTGCCGGAGCGAGCAGCCAGGTGTCGACGGCGAGCGCGGAGGCGGGGCGAACCCACAGCCAGATGCCACAGGCCATCAATCCGAGATCGCGCAGGATGTCTTGCACATATTTGGTTTGGGCCCCCTCGGGCAGCTCACCACCGATGGAGAAGCAGCCGCAGTCGATCTGTAGACCGTGCGACCACGCCCAGGCGATTCCGGCGATGAACACGGCCATCGCGATCGCGCCGAGGGCAGCGCTGATCCGTGTGAACAGGCCGATGATCAGCAATAGCCCGATAGCCATCTCGACGAACGGCTGGGCATAGCCGATCAGTGTCACCGACCAGCCGGGGATCGGAAGCTGGTAGAGCGCGACCTGGGTGACATTGGACTCCAGACGTCCGACTTTGAGCGCGCCCGCATAGAACAGGGCGATGCCGAGCACCAGCCGGGCGGCCAGCCCAACCCAGTCGCGCCAATCGCGGCCCATCAGCCGGGCGGCCACTCGTCTTGTCAATGCACCCACGCGCTCCATGATATCGGTGCGTCTGCGGTGGGTATCGGCTCGTGGACGAACAGTAGGCTTGCTCGATATGAGTTCATTGGTGCAGCCGTCCCGCCATGCCGGACACGACGAACTGGTCAGTTGGCTGATCAGCCGCTGGCCCGAGAGCCACCCGCAGCCCTCGCTGGAACGCATCAGCGCATTGTGCGATCTGCTTGGCGAACCGCAGAAGGCATGCCCGGTCATCCAGATCACCGGCACCAACGGCAAGGGCAGCACGGCGATCATGATCGACGCGCTATTGCGGTCGATGGGGTTGCGCACCGGCCGCTTCTCCAGCCCGCACCTGGTTGACGTAACAGAACGCATCTGTGTCGACGGCGAGCCGATCAGCGCCGAGCGCTTCGACGAGATCTGGTGGCAGATCGCACCGATGGTGCAGATGGTGGACGATCAGTTGCTCGGTGGGGTTGCGATGAGTTTCTTCGAGGTCGTCACCGCAATGGCCTATGCCGCCTTCGCGGACGCACCGGTCGACATCGCGATCGTGGAGGTCGGAATGGGTGGCCGCTGGGATGCGACGAGTGTCGCCGACGCGCGGGTCGCGGTCGTGGCACCGATCTCGCTCGACCACACCCATCTGCTGGGCAACACCATCGCCGAGATCGCGAGCGAGAAAGCCGGCATCATCAAGCCCGGATCGGTGGCGGTGCTGGCCGGCCAGACGCCGGAGGCGGCTCACGTGCTGATGACACGGTGTGTCGAGGTAGGAGCTCCGATGGTGCGCGAAGGCGTCGATTTTGCCCTGCTCGACCGGCAGCCCGCGGTGGGAGGCCAGCTGCTGCGCATCGATGCCACCGACGGCCCGATGGGCGATATCTTCTTGCCGCTGCACGGGGCGCACATGGCGCACAATGCGGCGTTGGCGGTCGCCGCAGTGGAGGCTCTGCGCGGTGCGGGCCTCAGCGGTGGGGTGATCTCCGAAGGACTCGGCGCTGTGCAGGCTCCGGCCCGGCTGGAGCCGATCGGCTCCGAACCGCTGGTGGTGCTCGACACCGCCCACAATCCACAAGGTGTTGCCGCCACGCTGGAGGGCCTGCGTGAGGCGTTCACTGCGCAGCCACTGATCGGCGTGCTGGCGATGATGCGTGACAAGGCGGTCGGCGAGGTGATGGAACTGCTCGCCGATCAGCTGGACGCGATCGTCGTGACGACCATGACGGACAACTCCCGGGCACTGAGCGTCGACGAGATCAAGGCCGCCGCCGAGGCAGCCTTCGGGCCGTCACGGGTGCATTCTGCGGCCAGTCCGGCCGGTGCGATCGACCTGGCCCGCGGCCTGGCCGAACAGGGTGGGGACGATGCCGCAGTGCTGGTGATCGGCTCGGTCTATCTGGCCGGCGAAGTGCGTGAGATCCTGAGGCAACTGGATGCCGAACTCGGGCTGTAGGGTTCCAGATATGAGCGCAATCGAACGCACCTTGGTGCTGGTCAAGCCTGATGGGGTTGCCCGCGGGCTGATCGGGCAGATCTTTTCCCGTTATGAGGCCAAGGGCCTGAGCGTCCTGGCACTCGAGATGCGTCAGGCCGATGCCGAGTTGGCCGCCCGACACTACGCCGAGCACGTCGGACGAGATTACTACCCGCAGCTGGAGTCGTTCATCACGTCGGGCCCGCTGGTGGCCCTGGTCCTCGAGGGGGAGCGTGCGATCGAGGCCGTTCGGCTGCTGAACGGTGCCACCGATTCCGCGGCGGCAGCCCCGGGCACGATTCGCGGCGACTTCTCGCTGTTCAAGAACCACAATCTCGTGCACGCCTCCGACAGCCTCGCGTCTGCCGCCCGTGAGATCGGCCTCTGGTTCCCAGAGCTGGCTTCGTGATGTCCGGCTACCAGCCGTCGCTGCCGGTGCAGCCCACCGGCTATCCGGCGTTCTGGCGGACGCCGCGCTGGCGGTGGTGGCGCGCGCTGATCGGCCTGGCCATCGGAGTCGCGGGCATGGTGCTCGCCTCGATCGCCTTGACGGCCGCGGCGATCGCCTTCGACCTGGCCACCGGCAGGATGAGCGTCGACGAGGTCTCCAGCCTTGGTCTAGATCACCTGACCCCCTCGGTATTTCTGGCGAACAATCTGGCGCTGGCCGCGCTGATCCCGGTCGCCTTCCTCATCTCGGCGGCGGTCTTCAAACAGCGCCCGGGTTTCCTGGCCAGTGTGGTCGGCCGGATGCGCTGGAGATGGCTGGGGCGCTGTGTGCTGATCATCGGTCCGATCTGGTTGCTCTACATGGGCTTCGACTGGGT
>NZ_JAVTWX010000059.1:0-6836 GCF_032229645.1 Brooklawnia sp. | reverse complement strand
GCAGCCGTACTTCCCGGCGCCCGGCTACCCGCCGGTCGCTCAACCCGGCTACCCGTCGGTCGCTCAACCCGGCTACCTGCAGCCCAACTACCCGCAGCCCAACTACCCGGCGCCCTCGCCGTCGTCCGACCCTGGCCGGCCGGCCCCGGCCCCAGGCGAGCCGCTACGGAATCCGAAACCCTGGGAATCCGAGAACCGCCCGTAGCCGGTTAGCAGGGTTAGCATTGGTCGCGATATGACTACGCACCCAACCGATCCAGCGTCCATCTACGATCAGCTCGAACCGCTGCTCGCCCATGTGACCAAGCCCATCCAGTACGTGGGCGGGGAACTGAACGCCGTTTCCAAGCCGTGGGAAAGCGCCGACGTGCATTGGGTGCTGATGTACCCGGATGCCTACGAGGTCGGTCAGCCGAACCAGGGCAACGCGATCCTCTACGAGGTGCTCAACGAGACCGATTGGATCAGCGCGGAACGGGTCTTCTCGGTCTGGCCCGACATGGAAGCCCTGATGCGTCAGGCACAGGTGCCGCTGGCAAGCCTCGAGACGCATCGTCCGGTGCGCGCGTTCGACGTCCTTGGCATCAGCCTGTCGACCGAACTCGGCTTCACCAACCTGTTGAACGCTTTGGACCTCGCCGGTATCCCGCTGCGTAGCACTGAGCGTGCCGACGGCGATCCACTGGTCGTGGCGGGTGGGCATTGCGCCTGCAATCCGGAGCCCATCGCCGACTTCGTCGATGTCGTGGTGCTCGGCGATGGCGAACGCGCGGTGCTGGAGCTGAGCGAGATCGTCCGGGAATGGCAGCAATCAGGCGAAGAGGGCGGCCGCGAGGCCCTGCTGCTTTCGCTCGCGACCACCGGCATGTTCTACGTGCCGCAGTTCTACGACATCGGCTATGGCCCCGACCGGCAAATCACCAAGATCTCGCCGAACCGGCCGGGCGTGCCGTATCAGGTGCAGCGGTGGATCCTCACCGATCTGGACGAGTGGCCCTATCCGAAGGCGCCGTTGGTGCCGCTGGCCGAGACCGTGCATGAGCGCTACTCGGTGGAGATATTCCGTGGCTGTACCCGTGGCTGCCGGTTCTGCCAGGCAGGCATGATCACCCGCCCGGTGCGCGAGCGCACCTTGCCGGTGATCGGCTCGATGGTGGCGTCCGGCTTGGAGGCGACCGGGCTCGAGGAGGTCGGCCTGCTCAGCTTGTCGAGCGCCGATCACACCGAGATCGACCAGATCACCGAGCAGCTCGCCGACCGCTACGGCGGCACGAATGTCTCCCTGTCGCTACCGAGCACCCGAGTCGACGCGTTCAATATCGACCTGGCCGAGAAGCTGGCCCGCAACGGACGCCGCAGCGGGCTGACGTTCGCCCCCGAGGGCGGTACCGAACGGATGCGCGCGGTCATCAACAAGAACGTCTCCGAGGACGACCTGATCGCCACGGTGACCGCGGCGTTCTCGTCCGGCTGGCGCTCGGTCAAGCTCTACTTCATGTGCGGTCTACCCACCGAGACCGACGAGGACGTGCTCGCGATCGCCGACATGGCCCATCGGGTCATCGAAACCGGACGCAAGGCCGCCGGGCGCCGCGACATCGCCTGCACCATCAGCATCGGTGCCTTCGTACCCAAACCGCACACCCCGTTCCAGTGGGTCGCCCAGACCGATGCGGAGATCGCCAACGACCGGATGCGCCAGCTCAAGCAGCGCGTCCGCGACGACCGGGCCTGCGGGCGGGCCATCACGATCCGCTGGTCGGATGGCCATCCCGGCCGCATCGAGGGGCTATTGGCCCGTGGCGACCGGCGAGTCGGCAAGGTGATCGAAGCGGTCTGGCGTGACGGCGGCATCTTCGACGGCTGGAACGAGCACTTCGACTACGAGCGCTGGATCCGCTGCGCGGCCGAACAGCTTGAACCGCAAGGACTGAGCATCGACTGGTTCACCACGCGCGAGCGACCGGTCACAGAGGTGCTGCCGTGGGATCATCTCGATCTGGGGCTCGACCGGAACTGGCTGTGGGAGGACTACCAGGAGGCGGTCCGGGGACGCGCGGTGCATGACTGCCGTTGGGACGACTGCAACGATTGTGGCGTGTGCCCCGAGATGGGCGTCGATATCGAGATCGGTCCGAGTGGCGGAACTCTGCTGCCGCTACGGGTCGCGCATTCGTCGCTGGTCTGAGGGACGCTCGGCGGGCCGTCACTGGGCCGGGGTGTCGCCGGTCAGCTCGTCCTCGAGCATGCCCGAGCGGGTCGCCACCACGCCGCAGACGGTCAGCGGGATGAACAGCAGCAGCTGGATCCAGATTGGCCATATGAACGAGCCGGTGGCGTCCTTGAGGGCACCCATCAGGAACGGCCCGATGCAGGCCAGCACATAGCCGACGGCCTGCGAGAAGCTCGACAGGGCAGCGGTGCCGGCCGGCGTGCGAGTATGGACGCTGAACAGCACCAGGATCATCGGGAAGAACCCGCCCGCGACGGCGAGGAAGATCGGCCACAGCCAGGGCAGCAGCTGCGGATTCCACAGCAGTCCTGCGTATCCGACGAAGCCGCACAGCGTCATCCCGATCAGCAGTCCGACCGGGTTCTTCATGCGGGTGGTCAGGTTGGGGATCACGAATGCGAACGGGATCCCGACTCCGGCGAGGATCGCGAGGAAATTGCCCGACTCGACGGGGCTGAAGCCGGCATGCTGATAGATCGTCGGCAGCCAGCCGAACTGGCCGTAGGCCTGCGCGGACTGCATGCCGAAGAAGATCGCCATCATCCAGCCGAGCCTGGTGCGGGCCACGGCCGCGAGTGAGATGCGAGTCCGCGGACCACCCGACCAGTCGCGGAACTGCAGCACCGACCAGACGATCAGCGGCAGCGCTATCGCCGCTGTGCCAACCCAGACCCAGTAGGCTCCCCGCCAGCTGCCGAATGCGATCGCCAGCGGCGCGGTGTACAGGCTGGCCACCGTCAGGCCGATCGACTGCGAGGTCGTGTACAGCGAAGTGACCAGTCCGTTGCGTTCGGGAAAGTGCCTCTTGACCAGCGGTGGCAGCAGCACGTTGATGACCCCGATACCGGCCAGCGCCACGCAACTGGCGAGGATGAAGCCGAGCGTCGAGTGGCTGAGGTTGCGCGCGATCTGTCCGACGACGTTCAACACCATCGCCACCAGAATTGCCCGGTGCAGGCCGAGCACTTCGCTGATCCGCCCGGCCAGGAAACCGAAGAGCGCGAAGCACAACGTCGGCAGCGAGGTGAGCAGCCCGGCAACGGTCTGCGACATGCCCAGCTCTTCTTGGATGGACGGCAGCACCGGCCCGATCGCCACCGCGATGGTGCGCAGATTGAACGCAGCCACCGTCACCATCAATGCGAGGAACAGTGATGTCTTCGAGATGCGCATGGCGCCTTTCCAGCAAGTCTGCGAGTGTCTATGACCGGACCCACACACGGTTGTGTGCCCATGTCCTCAGAGGAGTGAACCA
This sequence comes from Brooklawnia sp., assembly GCF_032229645.1. NCBI lineage: Bacteria > Bacillati > Actinomycetota > Actinomycetes > Propionibacteriales > Propionibacteriaceae > Brooklawnia > Brooklawnia sp. Next base: position 3,348 of record NZ_JAVTWX010000059.1, on the reverse strand, counting down.
GCAGCGAGCATACGCGAGATATATCATCTCGTGCCATGGCCCGTTCACAACCACCTCAGCAGCCACCGCCCGTACAGAAGCTCCGGCTTCAGCACGTCAAACGGGGCACCGCCCGATTCGCAAGTCACCGCGACTTCGGACGAGCACTCGAGCGCGCACTGCGGCGCGCCGGGGTGCCGATGGCATATTCGTCGGGCTTCTCGCCGCACCCGCGGATCTCCTATGCGGGTGCCGCGCCGACCGGCACCTCCAGCGAGGCCGAGTACGTCGAGCTGGGGCTGAGTGAGCGCTGTGATCCGCAGAAGGTATGCGACGCGTTGAACCGGGCGCTGCCAGCCGGTTTCGACATCGTCAAGATCGTCGAGGCGGATGGCCGGCGGCTGCCTGAACTGCTGCAGGCCTCCTGGTGGACGATCGAGTTGCCAGGTGTCGACCAGCAGATCTTTGTGCAGTTGGCGGATTCCTTGCGGAACGCCGACCGGATCGACGTCAGCCGGATGACCAAGAAAGGGGAGAGGCGCTTCGATGTTCGTCCGGGCTTGGTGAAGGTCTGGACGAGCCAGAGCGGCCTGGAGCTGATCATCCGGCACAGCGAGCCGTTGGTGCGACCCGACGATGTGGTTGCCGCCTTGCGTCTGCTTGCCCCCCAGCTGCTCTCGGAGATCGACGCGCCCCGAGCCACCCGTCGTGCTCAGGGCCCGCTGATCGGCGACCGGGTGAGCGATCCGCTGGAGCAGGGCGGTCCCCGCCCAGCACCCGGCGCGCGGACGGCGTGAGACACAGCCCGATTGGCGGACTGTGGCATAATGGCCGATAGGTAATCGTGCCGCCGGCACGAGCTCCGGGATGATCATCATCCAACCGCGACGCCAACTGCACCGCTGATCGAGACGATTGCGCGAGTGCCAGTGCGAGTTCGCCCGCCAGCCTGTGCGGTGCGGCGACCGCGGGGATGAGAGAAAAGAACCCCGGGTGCACCGACAGTTTTGACCGTGGTTCGTCCGCGGTAGTGAGCCGCACCCTCGGGTGCAGAGGAGCGCCCATGCTCGACGATATTTCAGCAAATAATGAATCCCCCGACGCGGTGAACCCGATCTCGGACGCGGTGCAACAGCCCGTTGTTCCGGAGCCGGCCGCCGCCGTCAACGACGATCTGCCGCGTCCGCCCAGCGGCCGCCGTTCGAAGACACGCCCCGCAGGTCCACCTCAAGCCGCCGCTCCGGCGGCACCCGCCGTCGCCCCGGCCGCGGTGCCGGAGTCGGTGCAGGCCGTGCCCAGCGAGCCGGTCGCCGATGCTCCATTGGTGGAGCGGGACGAGCCGGAGAAGTCTGCTACCAAGGCCCCGAAGAAGACTGCGGCCAAGAAGACGACAACCCGGAAGACGACGGACCCCGATAAGCCCGCCCGCACCCGCCGCACTTCGACGACCGATACGCAGACCGTGCCTGCCGCGGCCGCGATCATCGAGGACGTCGACGATCCGGACGACCGGCCCCAGGGGGAGATCCCCGATCTGGCGCCGCTCGCGCCGCTCGCCGAGAAGCCCAAGACCACCCGCCGCCGCTCCTCCCGCAAGACCGTCCCGGTCGCGGACGAGCCCGCCGGAGGCTCGGTGGACGAGATCAGTGCCGCGTTGGCAGCAGCCGAAACCGCCGCCACCAACCGCCGCCGCGCCAAGGCCGCCGATGGCGAGGTCGACAAGGAGCAGAGGTTGGCGTCCCTGGCCGCGGCCATTGCCGGGCTACCCGAGCCCGCCGCGAAGGCCGAAGCCGGCAGGACGACCGAGCAGGCGGTCGAGGAGTCCTCCGTACCCCAGGACGAAGCCGCCACGGCCGAGACCGCCGAAGAGACCGAAGACGCAGCACAGCCGGCGATTGAAGAGGACGCACCCGGCGATACCGAGTCGGCCGAGCAAGGCGAGCCCGCCGAGGACGCCAGCGAATCGGCCGAGGCCGAAGACGAGACGCCCGACGACGAAACAGGCGAGCAGGGTGCCTCGTCCCAGCGCCGCCGCCGGCGCCGTGGCGGACGTCGTCGCCGCAAGTCGTCCGGTGCCGGTGATGAGAGCGACGAGCGCTCCGACGATGACTCCGAGGCAGAGACCGGCTCGTCCGAAACCGATGAGCAGAGCCCCGAGAAGCCGGATGACGACAGGCCCGCAGAGCAGGACGAATCCGGGGAGACCACCGGATCGTCCACTCGCCGGCGTCGCCGCCGCCGGCGCCGTGGCGAGGATTCGTCCGAGGATGGCGATGTGGCGGTGCGCGTGCGCGAGCCGAAGCACGCCAGCGACGAGGTCTCCGGGATCGAGGGTTCGACCCGACTGGAGGCCAAGAAGCAACGCCGACGCGAGGGACGCGCGGCCGGACGCCATCGCGCACCGATCCTGACCGAGGCGGAGTTCCTCGCCCGCCGTGAGTCGGTGGAGCGGGTCATGATCGTCCGCCAGCGCGAGGACTACACACAGATTGCGGTGCTCGAAGACAACGTGCTCGTAGAGCATTATGTCGACCGCAGCTCGTCCACCTCGCTGATCGGCAACATCTACCTGGGCCGGGTACAAAATGTGTTGCCCAGCATGGAGGCCGTTTTCATCGACATCGGTCGCGGCCGCAATGCTGTGCTCTACGCGGGCGAGGTCGATTGGGATGCGTTCGGTGTGAGCTCAGACCAGCGCAAGGTCGAACAGGTTTTCAAGTCGGGGCAGCCGGTGCTGGTGCAGGTCAGCAAGGATCCGATCGGCGCCAAAGGCGCACGACTGACCGGGCATGTGTCGATTCCGGGACGCTACGTCGTTTACTCCCCGGGTGGACATCTGTCGGGCATCAGCCGCAAGCTGCCGGACTCCGAACGTCATCGCCTGAAAAAGATCCTGGATTCGGTGGTCTCCGAGGAGTCATCGGTGATCGTCCGGACGGCGGCCGAGGGTGCCACCGAGGCTGAGCTGACCGCCGATGTCGAGCGATTGCAGACTCAGTGGGAGGCGATTCAAAAGCGGACGAAGCAGCACGCCGCGCCACATCAGCTCTATGCGGAGCCCGACCTGACGCTGCGGATCATCCGCGATACCTTCACCGAGGACTTCCAGCATGTGTTCGTGGCCGGCAACGGCGGGGATGACGACATCTTTCAGCCGATCAAGGACTACCTCGACCACGTTGCGCCGCATCTGGCGGAGCGGTTGGTTCAGTGGGGCGGCTCGCAGGGCGACCCCTTCGCGAAGTTCCGCATCGACGAGCAGATCAGCAAAGCCCTGGAACGCAAGGTCTTCCTGCCGAGTGGCGGCTCGCTGGTCATCGACCGCACCGAGGCGATGACGGTCATCGACGTCAACACCGGCAAATTCAC
>NZ_JAVTWX010000058.1:0-11273 GCF_032229645.1 Brooklawnia sp. | reverse complement strand
TGCGTCTGGCGTATTCGATAAAGAGCCCGACAAGCACAGACGCGGCGGTCACTATCAGATGACCGCCCATTAGTGGCCACCAGCGCCCGGCGTCGACGGCGGTGACCGATAGATGAAGACCAGCTAGGACCAGATGGCAGCTCGCCCAAATGGCTGCGGCAACATTCCGTCCTGTTGCCAGGGTGATGATGAGAATCGCGTAGCCGCCGACAATACCCGGCGCAGCGTCGATTGCGGGCCATTTGACATAGAGAATCAAGAGGGCTGTTCCGGCGACGGCAGCGGACCTGGCCGGAAAGCGCCCAGAAAGCGCGACAGCGACGAGAATCGTCCATTGCACAGCAGACGCAGGCCAGTTTTGACTCCACGCCACATCTGACCCGTGGTATAGACCAGCTAGTAGCACAGCAGCGAGTACACTCCACTGCGGCGCGATAGGGCCCAAAGCCGCAACTCGTTTGGGAACTCTGGCCCGAGCCCGGATCCGTGCTTTCCCCAACATAAGCTCATGATGCCATTTGGTGTGGCTTATGGTCATGAGGATGTGTATTTGCTCGTCAAGCAGATCTTCGCTGAGCGGTGCTCAGCTGAAGTCGAGCAGCATGCGTACGTCGTCGGCGCTCAGGCCGCCACCGCGTCCGGGCGTCCATGGCTCGCCCGCAGCGGCATCGTCGTCATTGCCGCCCAGCACGCCCGAGATGAGCTCGCGCTTTGCGTCCTGCAGAGCGACGACCTTCTCTTCGATGGTGTCTTTCGCGACCATCCGGTAGACGTGTACCGGCTTGGTCTGGCCGATCCGGTGCGTCCGGTCGACGGCCTGGTTCTCGACGGCCGGATTCCACCAGGGGTCGGCGAGGATTGCGTAGTCGGCTTGCGTCAGGTTGATGCCCGCACCGCCGGCTTTCAAGCTGATCAAGAAGACCGGATCATCGCCCGAGGTGAAGCCCTCGATCACCTGGCGGCGGTGCGGGGTCGTACCGTCCAGATACGAATAGGCAATCTTCTCGTGGTCGAGTCTGGCCGCGATCTTGCGCAGATAGCGGGTGAACTGGCTGAAGACCAGCACCCGGTGGCCCTCATCCGCAGCCTCGTGCAGCAGCGGCACCAGCGCGTCCAGCTTCGAGGACGGTGCCTTCGAATCCTTGTCTCCCTGATCGACCAGAGTCGGGTCAATCGCCAGTTGCCGCAGCCTGGTGAGGGCGGCCAGCACCTCGATCTGATTGTGGTCGATGTCGTCGGTCAGTTGCAGCACCCGTTGGCGTTCGCGCTGCAGTTGCCGGTCGTAGACGCGCCGGTGCGCGGGAGCCAGGTCGACCGAGATGACCTGCTCTTGCTTCGGCGGTAGATCAAGTGCGACCTGGTTCTTCGTCCGCCGCAGCAGGAAGGGGGCGATCCGGCGGCGTAGCAGTGACAGCAACCCTCCGGCGTCGTCGGTCTGCTTCTCGATCGGACGCTGGAAGGTCTCCCGGAATTGCTTCGGGCTACCCAGCAGACCCGGCGCGGTAAGGGTAAACATTGCCCACAGCTCGTTCAGATTGTTCTCCATCGGGGTGCCGGTGATCGCATACGTCAGCGGGGCTCCGACACCTTTCACCGCCGCGAAGACCTTGGACGTGTGGTTCTTCGCGTTCTGGGCCTCATCCGCGAGCAGGCCCGCCCACTGCTGGGCTGCGTAGTCGTCGGCCTCCAGCCGCAGCAGCGCATACGAGGTGATCACCACATCAACCTCGGCCACGATCTCGCTCAGCGGGACGCCCCGGCGAGTCTGGGTGGCCTCGATCATCACGACCTTGAGCTCGGGCGCGAACTTCTTGGCTTCGGACGCCCAGTTGGGCACCACCGAGGTCGGTGCGACCACCAGCCATGGTGCGAGATGGCGGTCATCGTCTGATGACTCGTCCACGGTTGGGGTCGGCTGAACGACCGGCGCCGGCTGAGCGCCCTTGCCTTTGGCGCGGTAGGCGGCCAAGTCGACGACCTTGTTGGCGTCCCAGACGCGATCATCCTCGTCCGGCAGACCGGGGTGCTCGCGCTCGTCCAGGATCATTGCGAGGGCCTGCACGGTCTTACCCAGGCCCATGTCGTCGGCCAGCACACCGCCCAGCCCCGACCTGCGCAAGTTCGCCAACCATCGGAAACCCTCGAGCTGGTAGGGGCGCAATTGGGCGTTCAGTCCAGCCGGCAGCTCGGCGGGCGCGGGCGGATTGGCGATGGACCGCCGTACTGCGCCGAACCATGCGTTTGCCTGGGTTTGCACGATGCCGAGCGAGAGCAGGTCTTCCCACCACGACAGTCGTACCTTTGGCACCCGGACTCCGGCGCGCCGCTGGTCACCGAGTTCGGAAGCTTCTTTCAGCAGCTCTTTGAGCTGATCGAGCTCCGGATCGTCCAGTTTCAGGTAGCTGCCGTCGGGCAGGAAAAGTGCCTCATCGCCGGCCGTCAGCGAGCTGATCAGTGTCGAGATGGGCAGCTGGTGGCCGCTGACCTCGACGCTGATCGCCAGGTCGAGCCAGTCATTGCTGGTGGGCTCATCGCTCAGTCCGATCTGGATTCTCGCCCCGGAGGTCTCCTGGAAATCGGGGAGTTCGGCGGTCTCGACCACCACCCCCAGGTCTTCGAGACGCGGCAGCACGTCGTCGATCAGTCGCACCACATCGAAGCCGGTCAGATCGGCGTCTTGGCGCAGCCCTGGTGGAAGAGGTTTGCTTGGTTCGCCCGCAGTACTGGCCTTGATGGGTGCTCGCGGGCTGATGCCCCGGGCAACGGCCGCCGGAATCTCAGCGAATTCACGGGCAACGGGCGCAGAGATAAGCTGCTCCGCATCCGTATCACGCATCGGATCGCGGGAAGCCCCCTGCAATGGCAGCGGTCCCCTGCCGCGTCCCTGCTCGTCGCGGTAGTGCCAACCCCAATGAAGATGTGCCTGCGGCTTCAGGTTGCCCGCATCGACCGAGGCGACGCCCAACTCCAGATGCAGCCGGGGCGCAGGCGGCGGCGGAGGAGTGAAGCTCTTGTCGGGAGAGACCCAGCCCACCCGCGACATACGGGGCAGCACCGTCTGAACGAAATCCTCGTAATCGCCCGACGGGATGGTGATCGCGTTGCTCTCGGCGGCCAGTTGCTTCCAGGCGCGATCGGCCGGCTGCTCGAAGCGAGCAAGGTGAATGCCCACCTCATCGCGCCAGGCCAGTCCATGCGGCGGGTCGCCGAGTTTGGACGACTCCGGATCGTCGGCCAGACCCGGGTGCCGCATGGTGGCGCGCACATCCAGCTCTCCGGCCGCGTTCTGGTGGATTTCGATCTGCGCCCGGGCAGGTTCGGGTTCAAGCATCACCGGCCGTTGCGGGCCGTCTTCGACCAGCGCTATCCCGGCATCCCGGATCTCACGAAGGACGCCCCACAGGGCCGGATGGTTGATCCGTTCCAGTGCGATCACGTCTTGCGACGCAAGATATGGCTCGACGTCGGTGTACAGCCGCCGCAGTTCATTGAGGGCGTCAAGCTGCGCCGGATCGGCATCGTCTGTCTCGCCGGCACGCAGCCGCATCCACGAGATTCCGGTTCGTACCCAGCGTTGCCGCTTGCCGGCACGCAGTGGCACGAGATGGACGAACCCAGGTCTACCGGGGAAGGTGTGCCCGAGTTCGGTCAGCCTGCGTCCAAAAACCGTGGACGCGTACCTCGCCCGCTCCGGCGATTGTTCGCCCGGGCGCGTATCGGCACGGAAAGTGAACAACAGGCCGAGCGGCTGGCGATCGGGGCGGTACTGGTCTGGGGCAGGCACGAAGATGCGGTCAAGCGTCCGGCGCCATTGCGGCATCTCGACAACGCTGGAGGGACCATACGGATCGTCCGGATCGGCATCGAAGAATCTGCTCTGCTGGCTTGTCAACAGGGCCTGGGTGCGCTCACCCGGTCGTCCGGGAAAAGGCGGCCTGCCGCGATGAGGCTCAACAAGGCCGAGTTCGGAGCAGACCACTGCCACACAATGCTTGCAGTTGTAGGCGACCGGGCAGCTACATGATCCGTTCAGCGACGCCAGGTCGCCATCGGCATCAAGGGAGTAGGAAACGTGCAGGGTGTAGTTGCGGTTGTGGGAGCCTTTGCAGCGTGCGGTGATGCCATGGTGAACACGGTCGTGATGCATCACGTTCACCCGGCCTTCGCGGGCATACGCCAGCCCGAGACCCCAGGTGCTGGGGGCCGCAAGGCCAGGAGGTCCGTCGGGTCGTTTCACATCGGCAAGCCTACGAGGGCGCGCCGACATTTTCGGAGCGATGTCGAGGCGTGACGCCGTTGAGACGACGAAACCTCTCATTCGGTGGAATCCGCGTGGATCGTCTGATTGTCTGGAAGGACAGTCGAATCTTGTGACCCTGTCCGCGAGTGCGACGCAGGGTCGTAGCTGGAGGAGGTCACCGAATGAGCGCAAACCCGCAAGGAAGGGTCGACCCGCTGGACTTTTCCGACGTCTGGGACGCCGGCGCGGGACAGGGGCCGAAGATCACTTTCACCGTGCCGACCGAGGTCGCGGATATTGGAGCCTCGAAGTCGGGAACCGTACTCAAGAACCTGCTCAAGCAGGCCCGAGCTGACCTGAATGTGGTGGGCGTCCCGGGCAAGGGTGCCGACGATTTGCTTGAGCCTGTGGAGGGACTCGTCCGTGATACGACGTACTGGCGCCTGCAAAGCCGCGGACTCATTGTCTTCGTTGCTCCAGGATTCTTCCGGGCAGTACGAGTGCCGGTCGTGGTAGAGCCCAATGTGACCGTTGGCGAGCGATTCCACCTGACACCGATAGCGGGAGTGCTGGCCACCGGGGGCCGGTGCTATATTCTGGCGCTCGCGAAGAAGGGCGTGCGCCTGTTCGACTCCACGCGCAACTCGATCGAGCAGCTTCCCCTCGGGGCGATTCCCGCGACTTTCGACGATGTCATTGAGGAGCTTCCCGAGCCTCAATTGCAGGGCCGGTCGGTGGGTGTGGGCTCGGTCGGCTATCACGGCCATGGCGACAACAGCGACACCGAGCGGCTGCTGACCGAGAGGTTCATCTCGGCCGTCGCCAAGGGAGTCGATCAAGAGCTCGGGACCGCCCGGTCGCAGCCGTTGGTGCTCGCTTCGGTCGCCGAGTATTTGCCGGTCTTCCGTAACGCATCCCGGTATCCGGTGGTTCAGGACGCGGTGATCGCGGGCAACCCGGAGCACACTCATCCGGATCGGCTCCGCTCGGATGCGTGGGCGATCCTCGCCGACAGTTCTCGCGCTCACGACACAGCAGCGCGAGAGCGGGCGCTTGCCCAGATCCACTCCGGCCGGGGCTCGGAGGACCTGGCGAAGATTTGCCGGGCTGCTGCAGAAGGACGCGTGGATGCGCTATACCTTCCCGAAGACCTGTCTCGCCTCAGCGATCCGGAGACTGCAGCCTTCATCGATGCCGCCATCTTCGACGTGGTGCAGAACTCGGGGACCCTGCGGATGCTGCGAGATGAGGACGACACGGCCCGGGCGATGGCCACGTTCCGGTACTGACTCCGGCGAGACAAGGTCAAGGAGGGTTTCGAAAGCTGAGCGTTGTGAAAAGTGTGCAATAATCTGCGCATGTACGCAGATACGCCAATTGATTCGGCTGCCGACAGCGAGTACGTCGAGCTGGCGGCGGAGGTTTTCTCGCTGCTCTCGGACCCCACCCGCATCAGGATCGTGCTGGCACTGGAGGCGGGTGAGTTGCCGGTGAACGAGTTGGCGGAACGGGTGGGCAAGGCGCCGGCTGCGGTCTCGCAGCATCTGGCGAAGCTGCGGTGGGCGAAGGTCGTGCAGACCCGTCAGGACGGGACGCGGGTCTATTACAGCTTGATCGATGAGCACGCACTTGAATTGGTGCATCAGGCAGTCTTCCAGGCCGAGCACGTGGTCGACTTCTGGCCGCGTCACCACCGCCCAGAAGTCGGAGACATCTCGGCGGCCGGAGCTACCGGGACGGCTGCGGTTTCGTGAGCGCCGATACGGATGCCGTGACTGCGTCCTATCGGCCTGAGACGCTCGAGTCGCTGTGGGAAAGGATCGATCGCCGCGATCTGATGCGCATCGCCGTGGTGACCGGAATGGCCGTACTGGCACTGCTCCTGTCGTGGCTCAATGTGGTCTGGTGGTTGACCGCTGTCGTCGCGGTGGCTGGGCTCGGGGCCGGCTGTTGGCCGATCATCGCGGAGGCCTGGGCCGATATCCGGTCGGGGCGGATGAGCATGGAGCTGTCGATGCTCATCGCGATCGTGGCGGCCGCGTTGATAGGCGAGTGGGTGACGGCCCTGGTGATCACGATCTTCGTACTGGCTGCGGAGATCTTGGAGGACCTGTCGATGGATCGTGGCCGCGATGCGTTGACCGATCTGATGAGTTTTCTGCCCACGTATGTCCAGATGCGCGCCGGCGACCAGCTGGTCGAAGTCGCGCTCGACCGCGTCCAGGTCGGCGATCTGGTGGTGGTGACCCCTGGCGGCCGGATTCCGGTGGATGGCGTGGTGGTCGAAGGACGCTCGAGCCTGGACCAATCCCGGATCACCGGAGAGTCGTTACCGGTCGATGTGGGAACGGGGTCGTCGGTCTTTGCGGGGTCCAGCAATGGCAACGGTGCGTTGACCGTGCGGGCGGAACAGATCGGCGAGACCTCGTCCTATGGCCAGATCGTTGCGGCAGTGCGGGCCGCCCAAGAGTCGGAGGCGCCGGTTCAGCGGTTGGCCGACCGGGTCGCCGGGTGGCTGGTCTACATCGCACTCGCAGGTGCGCTGCTCACCTATCTGATCACGCGGGATCTGAGGGCGACGATCTCGGTGGTCATCGTGGCTGGGGCTTGCGGGGTGGCCGCGGGGACTCCGCTGGCGGTGCTGGCCGCGATCGCCAGGGTGGCTCGCCGCGGTGCTTTCGTCAAAGACGGTACCCACCTGGAGGAGCTTTCTGCGGTCGACACGGTGGTCTTCGACAAGACCGGTACGCTTACCTACGGTGAGCCGGTGGTGACTGCGGTTCGTCCGGCGGAAGGATTCGACGAGACGTCGATACTGGAGGTGGCGGCCTCTGCGGAGTCACTGTCCGAGCATCCGATCGGACGCGCAATCGTCGGCTGTGCAAACCAGCGCGGCATCGCCATCACTCATCCCGACGACTTCAGCAGCCAACCCGGCCTCGGCATCAGCGCGCGCGTGAATGGGCACCGGGTGTGCGCCGGCAATGCCTCGCTCGTGCGAGCCGAGGTCCTTGAGCCTGCGGTCGGTACTTCGGTCTATGTCACCGTTGATGAGGCTTACGCAGGCATGATCGTGCTGACCGACACGGTCCGCGAATCAGCACGCGAGGGCGTGGCCCGTCTTCAACGGCTCGGCTTGCGCGTGGTGATGATGAGCGGGGACAACCTCGCCACCGCTCGCGCGGTCGCTGACGAGTTGGGCATCGACGAGGTTCATGCCGATCTGCTGCCGTCCGACAAGGTGCGGCTGGTCGATCAGCTGCGCAGCGACGGATCGAAGGTCGCGATGGTCGGCGACGGCGTCAACGATGCGCCGGCCTTGGCCGGGGCGGACGTAGGGATCGCGATGGGTACCGGCACGCATATCGCTCGGGAGAGCGCGGACGTGGTGCTGATCAGTTCCAGCCTGGACGATCTCGTAGGCACCGTCGAGACCGCCCGCCGGGCCCGGCGGATCGTCTTCACCAATTTCGCCGGCACCATTGTGGTCGACCTCGTCGGCATGATTCTGGCAGCGTTCGGGGTACTCGGCCCGCTGCTTGCCGCGGTGGTGCACGTCGGCAGCGAATCGGTCTTCATCTTGAACTCTGCCCGGCTCATTCCGCGCCGCGCCAACGCAAACCAGGAGATCAATGTCTGATTCGGGTAGGTCGTCGTCCGCAGGCAATCTGATGCGCCGAGGCATGAGGAGCCTGGCCCATCTGATGCCGGCGCGTGCCGATGGCACGAACCCTGTTGCGGTCAGCGCCTTTCACCGCATGGACGCGGTCCGCGACCGGTTTCGGCATCGCAAGCCGGGCTGGCCGGTCACCAGCGGCGCGTACGCCATCGGCGACCCACAGGCGAGCGTGGCGATTTGCGTGCTGACCAGCGATGAGCTGTATCCCAAGCTCGCTCTGCTGCCGGGTGTGGCGATTGCCGGAGGCGTCGTCGTCCCCAACCTCGGCATCGAAAAGATCATCCGCAATGTCGTGGCCAACCCCCGCATCCGCCACCTGGTCGTCTGCGGGCAGGAGTCGCCGGTCTTCCATCCGGGGGAGGCACTGCGGCGGTTGCATGCCGATGGTGTGGACGAGCAGAGGCGCATCATCGGCGCGCGCGGTCATCTGCCGGTCCTGACCAATGTCTCCCGCGAGCAGATCGACGCATTCCGCGCCCAGGTTCAGCTCGTCGACCTTGTCGGGGAGACCGATCCATCGGTGATCGGCGAGCGCTCGAGCGAGCTGGCGTCCGAGCCGGTGCAGGCCTTTCCGAACTCTGTGGCGGATTCTCTTGCCGACCACGGCCAACAGTTCGCCGTCGTCCGGCCGGGTGGACGACGAGAGCCGCTCGCGTACGATCCGAAGGGTTTCTTCGTGATCACCATCGAGCCGGGATCCCGCGAGATCGAAGTGCTGCACTATCTGCCTGACAACACCCCTGGGCACAGGATTCACGGGCACAGCGCCGAGGCAATTCTGTTCGGGCTGATTCGCGAGGGTCTCATCTCCCAGCTCAGCCACGCCGGCTACCTGGGCGCAGAACTCGCCAAAGCCGAAACCGCCCTGCGGCTAGGTCTGGAGTACCGGCAGGATCGGCCCCTGCACGGCTGAAGGCGCGGCGTCTCAGTCCGCGTCGTTCAGTGTCGTAGCGGCGCCGATCAAAGCCGCGATCGCCTCTCGCCTGGTGGCGATGAGCTCGGGACGTGAAACCCTCACATGGCGCATCACGGTGGTGCCGGTCAGCAGGCCTTGTGGATCGTCGAGGCGGGAGCCCTGCAGCAGAGTGAGCGACACCCACTTGCCGAACGGCGTCACGGCGGCCATGCCCCAACCGTTGTAGCCGTACTGGTGGGCGCCGTATCCGATGGCGGCGTCGACGGTGTCCACCGAGAAGCAGATCTCGGGTACAGCGGCCAGCACCAGTTCGTGCAGGCCGAGATAGCTTTCGACGATCGCCTCGGGCCGACCCGCCACAACCTCGCGGAGCTGCTCGGCCGTGGGCGATTCGATATGCGGATGAGTCTTCGCCATAGGCCGAGCCTAGGTGTCCAGCGCCCAACGCGCTTCAGTGTGCGCCAGATTGTGGCGGCCCGCCTCCGCCCTGATCGTGCAACTCTGAAGCCCGTCTTGGGCCCGATGCCTACACGATCCGAGATGAGAGGCTAGCGGGAGTTCCCGCACGGACATGTCCATGCCTGCTTGGGCTGTTTCTCTTCGCATGAGGTGGGCGATCGTGAGCGCGAGGACGCAGTAGAACACGTGCACGCGGATCTTCTGGTCGGTGAAGTGATGCATCGGCCCGAACGACACGATGTGAGGGTCTTTCATCTGCCGGAACGAGGACTCGACATCGTTTTGTGACCGGTAGGCTGCCACGATCTCGGCCGTGGACCAGTTGGCGCGGTTGGTGAACAGGATCCGTTTACCGAAGACGCGTTGTTCCAGCCGGGCACGTGCGGGCGCGTCCGTGCGGTAGGTGAGGCGGAATTCGGCCGGGGTGTTCCCGGTCAGTTCTGTGCGGAGGACCTCGGACACCCACCGTGGTTTGAGTATCTCGGTAATGGTCGCTTCGACCGCGGCCCGGCCGCGGCGGGTCTTACTGCGGGCCAGGCGGGCCTGCAGTTCCGTGAGTTGTTTGCGTGCTTCGGCCAGGGTCTGGTCGAATCCCCGGGACTGGGCGTCGTGCAGGGTGGGTGAATGGGTGAGGACTGCCCGCCGGTTGACACCAGAGCCAGACCGACCAGGCGCAGATCGAACCGTTTCTGCTTCGCCTTGCCCCGCTGCGCGATCGGTGCACGATCATTGGTGGAATCGACAACCGTCGCGAAGTTCGTCATATCCACGACCAGACCGGACCAGTCGAGATCAAACTCAGCCTGGACACGCTGGCCGATCCTCGTTTCGATCCGGGCCAGCGTGTCCTGATCGAGACAATCCATCGCGTCCCAGAACCGGCGATGGTCGAGCATTGCGCCCTTCAGGCCGGTAAAGCGGGGACCTGCGGTGGTGGCCCACCAGTCAGCAAACGCCAGTTTCGAGCACGGCGCGACGATCCTGTTCACCGTCGCCAGACTGATATAGGTACCGACACTGGCAGCAGCGTCAGACCGGCGGGGACGTTCCGCGTCGATGATGCCTGCCACATCCAAGCGCTCAAGCATCGCCCACACGGCCGCGAGATCACCGAACGTCTTATGCTGCGTCCTCGACGGCACTCCCGCATCCGTGCCCGTGCCAGACAGCCGGGCAGCGATCTCCTCGGCCGGGCCAAGGTACTGCTGCGACACAATCCTCGGTTTCCCATCCACCCGAGCCGACTCGACAAGATAGTAATACGTCTTCCCGCCCTGCCTCTTCCCCACAATCGACGCCATATATAGGTAATACACCATCAAAGACCAAAAGCCGGTACCAACACGGGTTACAAACCGACAGAATCAGACAGCCCGGAAACTCCCGCTAGAGGAGCGTCGACCTATACGTTAAACTCGGCTGGCTCTTTGTAATCGGGAGTTGCTTTCCATGGCCAGATACTCAAATCAAGCACTGGTGATTCGAAGTCCCTGATTTGGGCCACGTCGTCGACGGCACGCCCTATCTCTTCGGGCTCATTCAAAAGGATAAGCGCAACAAGTGCACCCGATTCGGGGTCCACCTGCAACTCGAGATAGCCCTGCGCTGGGTCACGCACGAGAAGATGAAGCAGATCACCGAAGTTTTCAACGCCCCACTTCACGATGAGTGAGATCCATGGATCAACCATGACAGCGGCAGGTCGACAGGGTACCGACGACACAATCTTGACCGTCATCCCATCACCCTACTGGAAGCCCATGAATTAGAGCCGGTTGCGGATCGCTCGCCGACTGCCTGAACTCCAATTCCCAACCGCCAACTGTCATTGGGTGGCCAAGAGGAACTCCGCCTTGGGTTGATTCGGCAACGGCCGCCTGCAGACTTCTCAACCGTTCCTGGGTGCCAAGGCCAACCATTTCTGGGCTTTGGCCGCGTCGTGTCGCACCTTGCGCGGCCTGTTCGAAGTGCTCTGTGAC
>NZ_JAVTWX010000057.1:0-11514 GCF_032229645.1 Brooklawnia sp. | reverse complement strand
CCGAACGCAGCGCTTCCCTGGCCTGCAAGACCGTGGTGGCCAGCGTGTTCTCCAGCAGCCCAAGCTGAACGACCACCGGCGAGCTGGCGCCACGGGCGTCCGCGAACTCGGTGAACCAGCGGCCGGCGGTCGGCGCCATGGCGGCATCGGTCGGCCACCACAGCGAGGGCGACTGGGCCACCGCCCCGGCGATCGGTCCGCGGTGCCGAACGGCGCTGAGCATCGCGAACAACCCGCCGAGGCTTGAGCCGGCGGTGATCCAGGGCGCACTCAAGGAGCCGTCAAGAACATCGGCGACCCGCTCCAGCAACAGCTCGGACTCGTCGAGTTCGCAGGCGTAGTCCAGCTGACGCGCCGCCGGTCCCCCGGAGTGCAGCAGCACCAACTGAACCGGCGGAATCTGGCCGGTGCCGATGGCATGGTGCAGCGAATCGATCAGGAGATCGTCGCTCAGCCAGACCTCTCCGTCGAGGACCAGGACGATGGGCGCATCGGCGGCGCTCCGCGGATGCCGGAAGACCGTCACCGGCAACTCTGCACCGCTGACCGGCCCAATGATCTGCCGCTCGCTTCGCTCCCAGTCTTCGGCGCGGCTGGCGGCAGGTAGTCGAGGAGCGTCCGGCAATGCGACCACACTGTGCAGCGCAGGGTGCAGTTTGTTCGGCAGCTGTTCACGCGCCAGCGGATCAGCGCGGATGGACGCGGCGACCTGCTGCAGCTGCCGCGCAGAGAACGGCTCATGCAGCGGTGCGGTGGGTAGCGGAGACGGCGGGGTGATGAATTGGTAGCCGGCGATCCAGTCGTTGGGCATCTCGACGCTCAGCACCGCGAGATCGGTGCCGTCCAACCGCCGCATCGCGGTATCGCCGGGATCGAGGTGGTCGGTGAGCCGGTTGGCTGCCAGGTAGACCAGCTCGGCGCCGGGACCGCGGTAGCAGAATGTGACGATGCTGTGGCCCGGCGTCGGTGACGGTTCGACCAGCGGAGAGCCATCTTGAAGGTCAGCCGCGACGAAACTCGTCAACCAACGCGACGGCCTCGTCCCGGGACGAACGAGCCAGCGCCGCCTCCAGTCGTTTCACGGCCGGCGATACCGCGCGCAGCAGCGGCCAGGGCCGGAAGGCGTGCGGCGGAATGGCGCGGATCAGTCGGGCGTGCTTGGCTTGTTCGTCCATGTCGCTGAAGGGTAGATGGCAATCAGCCCGAATCCAATCTCATGCCGTCCGGCAGTCGACTCGTCCTCGCTGCGCTGAGCCTCAGCGATGCTGCTGGGGATTGTCGTGGTGCGCGACGAGCCGGCGGGTGGTCAGATCTGCCCCCGTGAGCACGCCACCGCGCCCGAGCAGCCGCCCGCGTTCCCAGTTCGACAAGCCGAGTTCGGGCTGATTCAGCGCGTACTGGCCGTCCACCCAACGGGTGAAACCGTCACCGACGAACGGGGCGTCCACCAATGCCCGGAACCGCTTGTGAGCAGCCGGATGCTCGGCAATCAGCGAGGCCACGAAATGCGGGCTGTGGGCGTTGAACAAACCGGCCGCTTCTGCGAGATCGTCGACGACCAGGATGCTGATCTCCGGGGTGTCCTCCCACTCCCACTCGGTGCCGAGCTGGTCGACCGGGATCACGGTGGCGCGAGGTTCAAAGACGGCGCCTTCAGCGCGTTTGACCTCGATCGTGGTGGTGAATGCATCGGCGGGCAGCCAGTGCTCGCTGCCGGACGCGATGTGCAGCCGGGCCCGACCTCCTCTGACTGCTGCGGCCCGGTCGGCGGCCTCCATGAGCACCGGGATCAATTCGGCGGCCCGGTCAGCGGTGATGACGGCAACGTTGAGGGTGTTGCAGACCTTGCGGTCGAGCGAATGCCGGACCGCTGCCTTGAGGCGATCAGGATCGGCGCTCGTGTCGGCGACCATCCAGGCGCCTCCTGTGCCATGCGCAGAAACCGGGATGCCCGACTGCCGGGCGACCGCCGATAGTTCGGTGACCGCTCGGCCCGATCCCCGCACCACCGCGAGCGCCAGCCGGCGGTCGCTGAACAGCGCCCAGCCTGCCGAGCGTTCGCGGACAGGGATCAGCGAGATCGTTCCGGCGGGGAGTCCGGCCTGTTCCAGAGCCGGATCCAGCGACGTCTGGCAGATCGCCTGAGCGGTCGCCAACGCGTCCGATCCGATCCGCAGCACAGCCGTGTTTCCGGTGGCGAGCACGCCGGCGGCGTCCGCGAAGACATTCGGGCGGCCCTCGAAGACGAAACCGATGACGCCGAGCGGCGCGGTGACGACGCTGACGCTCCAATCGCCATGGTCGACATGGGCGATCTCGTCGCTCGCGCCGGCGGCCAGTTCGCTCTCGATGAGCCCGGCCCAGCCCTCCAGACCGGCGATCATCTCATCGCGCACTTTGTCGCTGACCACCAGTCGGGTCGTCGAGCGTCCGGCTGCCCTGGCGCGGTGTTCATCGTCCGCATTCGCGGCGGCTATCTGCGGCCAGGACGCCGCCAGGTTCGCGGCGAAAGCACGGTAGAAGACCCGGATCTGCTCGCGGCCGGTGCTGCGCAACTGCTCGAATGCACGCGTGGCCGCGTCCACCTGGGTGGTGACGGCCTGATGAACTGCGTCGGGCACGTGCAGCAATGCTCCGGTGTCCTGGACGAAGTAGAGACGGTCACCTGGCCGGAAGGCTGCTGCCAGATCGGCACCGACCTTGGTGAAACGGTCTCCGCCGAGCGGAATGATCATGCCCGGTTCGAGCCTGGTGAGTTGCTGGGTCGCGTTCACGGCCACTCCTGTCGTCCATATCAGCCAACGCACCCAGTCTAGTGGGATGCCCGACATTGGCCGGGGGTCGGCTCCGCGGCCCTGAGATCGGTGTCGGCAACAATCTCACAGACCAACACCATCCAATTAGTGAGACGAAATGGTCAGATAATGGACACCGAAAAGGAGTGTTTCTTTATGTCTGCCATCAGCCCCACCAGTCCGTCCACGGCCGCAGCGCCCCTCAACTCCCCCGGACGCGTGATTGCCGCGAGCCTGGTCGGCACCACCATCGAGTTCTATGACTTCTACGTCTACGCCACCGCAGCGGCCCTGGTCTTCCCGAAGCTGTTCTTCCCGACTGGCAACGAGACCACCGCGCTGATCGCTTCATTCGCCGTCTTCGGTGCTGCGATGGTCGCCCGTCCGGTCGGCGCGATCTTCTTCGGCCACCTCGGCGACAAGCGCGGACGCAAGACCACGCTGGTCATCAGCCTGCTGACCATGGGCGTCGCGACCTTCCTCATCGGCCTGCTGCCCACCTTCCAAAGTGCCGGACTGATCGCACCGATCCTGCTCCTCACCCTGCGACTGTGCCAGGGCTTCGCGCTCGGCGGTGAATGGTCCGGCGCCGCGCTGGTGGCCACCGAGAATGCTCCCGAAGGCAAGCGCGCCCTCTATGGCACCTTCCCGCAGCTCGGTGCCCCGCTGGGCTTCATCGTCGCCAACGGGCTCTTCTTGATCATCAATTTCGCACTGCCGCATCCCGATGGCCCGACCATGCAGTCCGATGCCTTCCTAGCCTGGGGCTGGCGCATCCCGTTCATCTTCTCCGCCGTGATGGTGATCATCGGTCTGTGGGTGCGGATGAAGCTGGTGGAGTCGCAGGCCTTCCGTCAGGCCGAGAAGAAGGGCGTCATCCGCAAGCTGCCGCTCAGCGACACCTGCCACTATCACTGGCGCGAACTCATCCTCGGTACCTTCATCATGCTGGCCACCTACGTGCTGTTCTACTTGATGACCACGTTCGCGCTGACCTTCGGCACCAAGTCCCAGGATGCGACCCCAGCGGGCTTGGGCATCGGCTACACCTCGTTCGTCTTGATGCAGATCATCGGCGTCGTCTTCTTCGGCATATTCACCCTGCTCGCGGGACCTGCCGCCGACATGATGGGTCGCCGCAAGCTGCTGATCGGCGTCACCATCGCGATCATCGTCTTCGGACTGTCCTTCCCGGTATGGACGACGCTGCGCGCCGACGCCATGCTGACCGGCGGACTCACCCAAGCCTTCTTGGTGGTCGGATTCACCCTGATGGGCACCACATTCGGCCCGATGGGTGCGCTGCTGCCCGAACTCTTCCCGACCAACGTGCGCTACACCGGTTCGGCGATCGCCTACAACGTGTCGAGCATCCTGGGTGCGGCGCTCGCCCCGATCATCGCCGTTGCGCTGTGGACGAAGGCCGGCGGCAGCACCTGGATGGTCGGCCTCTATCTGGCCGGCGCCGCAGTACTGACGCTGATCTCGCTGTTCTTGAGCCGCGAGACCAAGGATCTCAACTACAACGCGGCGTCGTTCGACGAGGAGGCATCCGACTTCGAGAACGACGAACTGGTCGGTACCGGCGTCTGATTCCTCGCAGACCGCCGCGTTCTGCTCGCTGAGTGCGGGCCCCATGTCGCTGGGGTCCGCACCAGTTGTCTTTGGTGCAGGTACAGCTCGCGGCGGCCGCTACTGGTTCTGCGCAGGCAGCGCCGCGATCAGCGGGTGATCCTTGGCGACCGGCCCGACCCTCGCAGCGCTACCCGGGGAGCCGATGTCATCGAAGAACTCGGCGTTCACGTCCTTGAACTCTGCCCACTCATCGGGCAGGTCGTCCTCGAAGAAGATCGCCTCGACCGGGCAAACCGGCTCACAGGCGCCACAGTCGACGCATTCGTCGGGATGGATGTACAGTGCCCGCCCGCCCTCGTAGATGCAGTCCACCGGGCACTCATCCACACATGCGCGATCTTTCACGTCGATGCACGGCAACGCGATCACATAGGTCATGAACCAACGCTAACAGCGATAGCCGGAGCCCCTGATGCGTCAGTCGGAACCCCGTGGAGAATGGCGGTATGAACGCTGCCCATGAGTTGCATGTAATCGTCGGAGCGGGACCGGTGGGAACCTCGCTCGCTGCCCGCCTGGTGGCCGAGGGACACCGCGTCCGAGTGCTCACCCGCTCGGGCCGCGGTCTACCGGTGCCCGGCGCGGAGCACATTGCGGTGGATGCGTCGGACGTGGACGCACTCACCACACAGGTTGCTGGCGCCGAAGTGCTGTACAACTGCGCCAATCCCGGGTCATATCCGGCGTGGGAGGAGGCCTGGCCCCCGCTGGCGGCAGCGATCCTCATCGCAGCCGAACGCAGCGGTGCCGTACTTGTGACGGCCAGCAATCTCTACGGCGTCGGGCCTGTCGATGGGCCGATCACCCGACAGACACCGCTTCGTCCGTCCGATCACAAGGGAGCCTTGCGGGCACGGATGTGGCACGACGCGTTGTCGGCACACCAAGCGGGCCGCGTCCGCATTGCCGAGGCGAGGTCGTCCGACTACATCGGCCCCACGCTGCCGATCAGCAGCGGACTGCTGGCTCGCTATGCCGATGCGACCCTCAAGAACAAGACGGCCGCAGTCTTCGCCGATCCGGATCAGCCTCATAGCTGGACCGCGATCAACGATGTCGCGGCAACGCTGGCGGTTCTGGGACGAGACGAGCGCGCCTGGGGATCGGCCTGGATCGTACCGTCGAATCCGCCCGCGAGCGTTCGCGACGTGCTGCGTGGGCTGGCCGAGTACGCCGGAACTCACGAACCACGGCTACGGCTCGTGCCCCGTTGGGTGCTTCGGGCAGGCGGCGCGATGATCCCTCTGCTGCGCGAGGTAACCGGGATCCTCTACCAGTTCGATGCACCATTCGTCGCAGGCGGCTCCGAAACGGTCGAAGCCTTCGGCATCACACCGACGACGTGGCGAGCGGTATTGGAGACCACCGCACCCGCATGGACAGACCGCGCCCGCTGATCGGCGCAGCGGTGTCGCCGATATCGTTATGCCCAGAGATCCGGTACTGGTCATGACGGGGTGAACGGGATGGACGCAACGAGGCGCACACTGGGGCTCTCCTGGGGCACGGTCTCCTACCTCGACTGGAATCCACTCAGAGCTATCGACCAAGACAAGCCGGCCGTGCTGCTGCTTCATGGCGGCGGAGTCGACAACGCGTCGTTGTCGTGGGGCGAATTGGGCCCAGTGCTCGCGGACGCCGGATACCGGGTCCTCGCGCCCGATCATCCCGGATACGGCCAGAGCCCGGCAGCGCCATGGCCCCACTCGCAGCAGCGTCTGGTCGACTACGTCGGCGAGCTCGTCGACGGGCTGCATCTGGATCGGTACGCGATCGGGGGGCTTTCTCTCGGTGGCGGCATGACCATCGGGCATGTTCTGACACGTCCAGAAGGCGTGACTGGCGCGATTCTATTGGGTAGCTACGGACTGATGGATCGTCAGTTCGAAGGGCCACTGAAGCGTCCCGCACAGCTGATGACCTGGGCGATGATTCGGTCCGGAATGCTGAGCGCACTGATGCGGGCCTACGGCAAGGATCGCAGGCTGATGAACTCCAGCTTCCGCGGCCTCATTCGCGACCCCGGCCGGCGGACGCCCGCATTGCTCGACGAGATCATGACCGCAGCAGGGCGCAAGGATGCGTTCGTCCCGTTCGAACAGTGGCAGCGCGACCAATTCGGCTGGAACCATCTCAAGACGAACTACACCGCCGAGCTTTCGCGTTTCCCGCGCCCGGTGCTGATGGTTCATGGCGTCCTGGACGCCGGGGTGCCCATCGCTCGAGCGCGAGCCGCGGCCTGGCAGGTCCCCGAGGTCGAACTCGTCGAGGTTCCGGACGCGGGTCATTGGGTTCAGCGCGATCGGCCTGAGATCGTCTTTCCCGCCGTTCTCGAGTTCCTTACCGGCTTGAGTTAAGCGTGCTCAGCGCCCACATCGATCCCAAAGCTCTCGGCCTAGCGTCGTCCAGTCAGTAAGGATTCGCTGTCCCGAATCGGACCCTATCGCGACCCCGCAATGTCCTGCTAGCGTTGCTCGCGAACCGACGACTCGGTTCTCGAGGTACCAAGGTCCGGATCCTGGCCCGAGTAGGAAGCGTGGTGAAATCCCACACCGTGCCGCAACTGTGATGCGTCCTCGCGGACGATAAGTCAGACCGCCTACTGCCTCGATCGTCCGCAAGCAAGGGGCCTCCATGCTTCACCTCCTAGCCGACTATCCCCTTCTTTTTCTCGCCCTGTTGCTGCTTGTCGGCTCGCTGATCGGACAAATCAGTGTGGCCGGCGCCAGTCTCGGGCCGGCCGCCGTACTCTTCACCGCCATCGGCCTCACTGCCTGGGGAATCACCAACGGTGTAGAACTCGCCATTCCCGAGATACTTGGCAGTTTCGGGCTCATCCTTTTCACCTATACCGTGGGGCTGATATCGGGTCCCAACTTCTTCGGCTCGCTACGCCGAGGTTGGCCGGTAATGCTGACCACATTGGCGTGTCTGGCCTTTGCAGCGTTGATTGCCGGGATAGCCGCACGAATTCTCGGATTGTCCGGTCCGCTCGCCGCCGGAGCATTCGCCGGAGCGCTCACGAACACTCCCTCGCTCGCCGCCGCGAGCGAGGCCGCCGGAGACGCCGAGTTGCCCGCCGTGGGCTACTCCATCAGCTATCTGTGGGGTGTGATCGGTATGCTCCTCGCCACAGCCTTCGCTCTGAATCGCGGGAAAAGCGCCGAAAACCGGGCCGTCCAGAAGATCGAGCAGCGAACCATCCGTGTCGACACCGAAGACCAGGTTGCCGTGGGCGAGCTCTTGGACGAATACACCGGGCATCTCACCATCACCAGAATGAAGCACTATCGCGAGCCCGTGCACGTTCCAGGCGTGTACGAGACCCTCCGGCGCGACGATCTGTTCAGCGCCATCGGGCCCGCTGATGTACTGGAGGCCGTTACCACCAGGCTCGGGCACACCTCCAGCGTCGACCTGATCGGTGACCGCTCCCAGCTGGATTCGACCCGAGTCACGCTGTCCCGCTCGAAACTGGCAGGCACACCGCTGTCCGACCTGCAGTTGCGGGAGAAGTTCGGCTCCCATGTCACCCGGGTCCGCCGTGGGGATGTCGACATCATTCCGACCCCGGACTTCGTGCTTCAGATGGGAGACCGCCTGCGTGTGGTCGGTCCGCGCGACAAGACGGCCTCAATCCGTACCTACCTAGGCGACTCCGAACGCGGGTTCTCAGACATCAATCCGGTGGGACTTGCTCTCGGCCTGACGGCGGGCCTCTTGATCGGGATGATCTCTATTCCCCTGCCAACCGGGGCGTTTTCACTCGGATCGGCAGTCGGCACGCTCTTGTCCGGTCTGATCATGGGCCGGCTGGGCAGAATCGGCCGGTATCCGATCACCATGTCCACCGCAGCCGCCAATTCCTTGTCCAATCTGGGCATGCTGGTCTTCATCGCCTACGCAGGCACCAAAGCCGGAGTCGCGTTTCCGCAGGCCGTTTCGTCCAGCCTCGGAGCCAAGGCGGCGATACTCGGGTTCATCATCACCGTGACAGCCGGCGTTTCCCTCCTGCTGGCCTCACGGTTTATTCATCACACGGACTGGACTCAACTCGCAGGCCAGTTGGCTGGCGCACAGACCCAGCCCGCGCTGCTCGCCTTCGCCAACACCCGTACCGGTTTCGACAACCGGGTTTCGCTCGGCTATACCCTGGTCTATCCGAGCGCAATGTTCGGAAAAATCCTGCTTGCCCAGCTATTGGTGCTGCTGGCTTAACGATCTCCGGCCGGCAAACAGTTGACGCCGCTCGCTCACAGCACAAGAGGCTGTCCGATTGCCTCATCGAATCCGGCCACATCAGGTACCGCGTAGCGTCATGATGAAGACAGTCACGTGCCGGCTGCAAGCGACGTCGTCGTCAGCCCCGGCGCACGAGAAGAGGGAGTCGTCATGGACTATCTGGCAGATCTCAAGAAGTACACCACGGGCCCCGACGAGGACGTTGTAGCCGCCATGGAGAAGACTTATCGACTGGTTCTCAGCCAGCCCGATTCGGCGGTCGTTTCCTACAGCGATTCGGAGGAGCTGGAGAGAATCAAGAAGAACTTCTTGGTGAGGAAGCTCGGACTGACCGACACCGACGATCTGGACGGTGGCCTGGAGGCCGTGGGTGCGAAGATGAAAGGCGTTCACCGCAAGAACCGGCTCACTGTCTACTACCTGCTCGCCGAGCACTTCGGAAAGCTGGACGTGCTGAGGTAGCAGCCCAGCCAACAGGTCAACATCATCCATGGCGCCGGCAGCCGAAAGGATCCCACAGCGAGATGAGACTCAAGCCGAGCGGCCGCCCCGACGAGAACGATCCCAGAATCGATGGCCAACATTTCGTCCAGGAAGCCTCCAATGCGAGATTCCGGTTCGGACGATTCAACCTCGCGATCGTGGGCGGCACCGGCGTGGGAAAGTCGTCACTGGTCAACGCCGTTTTCGGCCGTGACTACGCCAAAGTCGGCAAAGGTATGCCGGTAACGACCGGCGTCAACTACTACCATGATGCCTCGCTCGGCATCTGGGATTTCGAGGGTTTCGAGATCGGCTCCCACAGGTCGCCGGCCGAAACTCTCAGGGCGCATTTGCAGGCGATATCGAGGCGGCCGCCATACGAGCAGATCGCTGTTGTCTGGTATTGCGTGATGGCCAGCGCCGACCGACTCACCCAAGCCGACGTCGATATGATCCGTGAGCTTGATGCTGCCGGCCTGCCCGTGATTCTGGTGCTCACCAAGGTCGATTGGACGAAGAATCCGGTCACCGGGAAATACGGCGCACCGAAAGACACCGAGGAATTCCGCGACTGGCTCGCCAATCCAGTGGACGCCTATGGACGACGGTTCTATCTGCCGGTTCGGCGGGTCATCCTCACTGCTGCACGCGAGAAGCATGGAAAGGGCGCGGGGCACGGGCTCGGTGAGCTCGTGGCGCAGACTCTCGCACTCGCGCCGGAACACGGGAAGAACGCGTTTCGCATCGCGCAGCAGCTCAACCTCCCCTGGAAGCGCGATCTGGCGCGGCCTGTCATCACTGCGGCAGCGGCTGCGGCCGCGGGGGCGGCGGCTATCCCGATCCCGGTTGCTGACGCGACAGCGCTGGCACCAATTCAAATGACGATGATGGCGCGCATCGCCGTCATCTACGACCTCGAGTTAAAGTCCATGCTCTCGACATCGGCTCTTGCCCAGTTGGGTGCACAGATGGCAGGACGAGCACTGGCCCGCAGCTTCATCAAACTGATTCCCGTTGCCGGCACGGTGATCAATGCGGGCGTCGCGTCCGCAATCACCGCGGCGACGGGCGAAGGCTGGATGCGGCTCTGCGAGCAGGTGCATGCAGGCAAGATCGACCTGGATCAGGTCAGCGAGGTGTGGAAGGATTTCAGCCCGAGTCTGGCCTCGGTGCTCTCGAAGCTGGCGGCGCAGAAGGTCTCGAAGAAATGAGCGTCCCGTTCCGCCTTGTCATTTCGCCTGTTGCCAGAAGTCGGCTTCAAGGCGGGTCGCAGTCGCAAAGATGTCGACCAGTTGGCTGAAGCGCCGGTCGGAAATCGAGTCCCCAGCAAGATAATCCAGGTGCTCTTCAGCGGCGCGTGCGGCGGTCTGGAACTCTTCGCCTGCGTACTCGACGATCCACTCCCGGTACGGATGGTTCACGATCCGCCCGAGTTCGGGTTCGAGATTCTTGCCGATCTCGGCGTAGCCGATCACGCAGGGAGCAAGGGCCACATTCAGCTCGAGCAGGTCCCCCGCGAGGCCTGTATCCAGCACATAGCGCGTGTACGCGACAGTCCCCAACTTCTCGGACGCGGACTCGAGCTCGGACTGCGTCACACCCCATCTCGCGGCGAACCCCACATGCATACTGGTCTCACCCAATATCACCCTGAGGCCATCGGATGAGTGCCGGACACTTGCCAAATCCCGGCTCTTGTAGGCGGCCAAGGCGTACGCGCGGGCGAAGTGAATCAAGAATCGATAGTCCTGGACGAGGTAGTCCTGGAAGGTGGCCAGCGGCAGACTTCCGTCACCAAGGCGGGCAACGAACTCATGCCTGGTAAAGGCGGTCCAATCGGCCGCGATCGCCGACTTGAGCCTGCTGAAAAGTGTCATCTCATTCTCATTTCGATAGTGCGGGGGCCTCTTCGCGGAGGAACGCCGGGCCGAATAGACCGGCGCGATTCGATACGAGGTCAGACGACGCGCACAAACCCTCGATGCAGGTGTGCGGCGGCCAGCAGAATCGCAGACCGTCCGCCCACTTCGACGAGAATTGGATGACGACCATCAATGACATCCCTCCGCGAGTACTAACTCGATCAGGTTCGCGGGTGTTATCTCAGCCCTGGACGGGCACCCCGTGTCTTGCCAGCACTGTATCGCAAAGGCGCCGTCAGCAGTGACCGTCCTAGTCACCACGGCGCGAACACCGGGCTACCTATCGAGACAGGCACACGATCCACAGATTTGGCATGTCCAGCCGCGATGCGCTACTGTTTCACAGGTCGCCGCGCGAGTGGCGGCGCCCAAATTCGGGGCATTGGCGCAGTTGGTAGCGCGCTTCCATGGCATGGAAGAGGTCAGGGGTTCGAATC
>NZ_JAVTWX010000056.1:0-11556 GCF_032229645.1 Brooklawnia sp. | reverse complement strand
CGCCAACTGCAGCTCGCCTCGTCCCTGCACCTCCCAGGTGTCCGGACGCTCGGTCGGCAGCACCCTGATCGACACGTTGCCGACCAGTTCTTGATCGAGCCGGTTCTTCAGCAGCCGGGCGGTCAGATTCTTGCCCGACTTGCCCGCCAGGGGTGCGGTATTGATGCCGATGGTCATCGAGATCGACGGTTCGTCCACATGGATCAGCGGCAGCGGACGCGGATCGTTGGGGTCAGTGAGGGTTTCGCCGATGTTGATCTCGGGGATTCCTGCCACAGCGATGATGTCGCCGGGGCCGGCCTCGTCGATTTGGACGCGGTCGAGTGCCTGGGTGATGAGTAGCTCAGACAGTTTGACGTTTCGGACGGACCCGTCGCGACGACACCAGGCCACTGTCTGGCCGCGCTTGATGGTGCCCTCGACGATGCGGCACAAGGCCAGGCGTCCGAGATAGGGCGAGGAGTCCAGATTGGTGACGTGCGCCTGCAGCGGCGCATCCTGGTGGTAGGTCGGCGCCGGGATGAAGTCGCGGATCGTCTCGAAGAGCTTCTCCAGGTTGGCGTCGTCGGGCAGCCCGCCGTCGGCAGGCTTGGTCAGCGAGGCCCTACCAGCCTTGGCGGACGCGTAGATGACCGGGAAGTCGAGCACGTCGGTCTCGTCGTCCTCAAGCAGATCGAGGAACAGATCGTAGGTCTCCTCGATGACCTCGTCGATCCGGGCGTCCGGACGATCGACCTTGTTGATGACCAGGATGATCGGCAGATTCTTGGCCAGCGCCTTGCGCAGCACGAAACGGGTTTGCGGCAGCGGACCCTCGGAGGCGTCCACCAGCAGCAGCACGCCGTCGACCATCTCCAGGCCGCGCTCGACTTCGCCGCCGAAATCGGCGTGACCGGGGGTATCGATGATGTTGATCAGCAGGTCGGAGCCGTCGTCGGCCATGGTGTGGTGGACGGCGGTGTTCTTGGCGAGGATGGTGATGCCTTTTTCGCGCTCCAGATCCATCGAGTCCATCACTCGCTTCTCGACATCTGCGCCCTCGCGGAAAGCGCCGGACTGCCAAAGCATGGCGTCTACGAGTGTGGTTTTGCCGTGGTCGACATGGGCGACGATGGCGACATTGCGCAGATCTGAACGACTTGGCATGGAGCTCCTGCTGTAGGGCGCAGCACATGAAAAGACCGAACCCATCGGAGGTTCGGCCACAGCGCGCGCTGACTAGCTTACGCGAGTTTGAACAGTATCTAACGCCGCATGCCGACCGGTTGCCAGCTTGTGCCGGCGCAGCAAAACGCCCGCTCGGGTTGGGGGCGACTGTGGCCGGGCCTGGCGGATGGCGGCCCAGCGGTAGACGCAGACTCAACGCGGGGTGCGATCATCAACCGAAGGTAGTGCGGGGAACGGCGTGCTGATCGTCGTCTGATACCAGTAGGCGGTCGTGGAGATGTCGTCGGATCGCTCGAATAGGCCGTGATCCCAGGTACCGATCTGCTGCATCGTGACTTTGAGGCGCTCCTTGAAGTAGATCGGATCGGGCAGGTGCCACCGGTAGAGGGCGTGCATGGGCAGCATCGAGGTAGAGAACTCGGAGGCCTTTGTCGTGTCAGTGGCGCTTGCAAAGGGATAGCCGCAGTAGGGCGCGCTGAAGGTGACGATTCTCGGTGCGGGTTCGGTCCGCAGTGCATCTTGAAATGCCCAGGCTCCGCCTGCGTAGTCCTCCAGACCTGTACTGCACAGGCTGGGCAGGTTAGTGTCGCCGTCCAGATAGAATTTCACCTCACCCTCGCCCCACCAGAACCGTTGCAGCGACGCGAGCGCCACATAGGTGCCGACATAGGTCCCGGTCCCGGCGACGCCATCGAGGATGACATGGTCCTCGCCGTGAGCGGTTGTGCCGTTGCTGCGCCGCCACTGGGCGTGGAAATAGCCGGGCCAATCGTCGAAGTCGTCGCCGATGGTGTAGTCGACCTGGAAGAACACACCGCCGATCGGGCCACCATGTTCGCTGGCCAATTCGATGCGGGCCCCGGCGCGGAAAGGCATCGGGAAGTAGCTGTTCATTCCGCTGGTCGGCGCCACGACGATCGGCTCGGAGGTAACCAGGGCGCGTTCGCCAAATCCGTTGCAGAAGAAGTCGCCCAAGGGAACTTCGACCTGTGGATACTCCGTGCCGTCCCAGAACATTCGCAGCACGAGGTCGCGGAGCACGTAAGGCCCTGCCGCAGTCTTGTCGGCAACGGTGATCCAGATGTGCCGGATGACCCCTGCGCCAGCAATATCGGCCAAGGTGGCAGTCTCACCCGCGGCCAGCTCGAGCCACGCGCTTCCTTTCCTGCCAGGACCAAGATTCGAACTGGCTGCGGCAGCCGAGCCGGGCGCCCCCGTCGGGTTCTCCGCGTTGATCGAATGGCTGCGGATCGTGCCCTGATTGCGAAGGCTTTTCCACTGGATGGGCATGTTCGTGCTTTCTTTCGTTCTGCTCGCAGTGCGGGGCAACCGGTGGCCCGCAGATCGCCGGCCACCGGATATCAGATCATTTCACAGCGCCAGCGGTCACGCCACGGCTGATCGTGCGCTGGAAGATCAGGAAGAATACCAGCGTTGGGATGAGCGACAACAACGACCCGGCATTGAGCACGGTGACGTCGATGGAGTGCTGTCCGCGCAGGGTCGACAGCGCGATCGGCACGGTCTGCGAGGCGGGATCTCCGAGCAACACGAGCGGGATATAGAACTCGTTCCACGACCAGATGAAGATGAACACGACAAGCACCGTTAAGGTTGGGCGCACGATCGGGAATACCACCTGCCACAGAATGCGCCAGCGTCCGGCACCGTCGATCGCGGCCGCCTCCAGGATGGCGTACGGGAATGTCGACATCACGCTCGACAGAATATAGGTGCCATATGCGGCGTAGAGAATGGTGAACACGATTATCACCGACCAGATTGTGTTAATCGTGCCAGTCGCCTGCGCGCCGTAGAACAGCGGATAGATGAGCGATTCGTGAGGCACCATAGTTGCGATCAACAGCAAGGCGGTGATCAGCGTGTTTGCGCGGATGCGGCCGATGCCGATCGCATAGGACGCCATCAGTGCAAGGGTGGTCCCGGCGAAAGCAATAATCGCGGAGCTTACGATCGAGTTGAACAGCGCGCGCGGGTAATCTACCCGACCGAGGTAGTCGGCGAATGCATCGAAGGTGAACGTGGTGGGCCAGGCCAGTGGCCCATGCGCGGAGTAATCGGCACCCGTCTTGAACGCATTGAGCAGCAGCAGGAGGAATGGAGCCGCCATGACGAGGGCCACGGCGACCGCCAGGGCGAGCATAAGCCAGGCCGTGACGGTGCGGTGTGGCTTGTCCTGAGTCAAGCTCCGGCCTTTCGGGATGGTTGCGGTGGTCACAGACATTAGGCACGCTCCGTTCGGTTTTCGCGGTTCTGCCACCACAGCATCACCGCAGCAATGACGAAGATCACGATTGACATGACGGTGGCAATGGCTGCGCCATAGCCAACGCGGGAAAGCTCGAAGAAGTTGCGGTAGGCGTAGTAGGACGGCACGACCGTCGATTCTTCCGGTCCCCCGCCGGTGAGGATGAGGATGGGCGCAAACACTTTGAGGGCCGCGATCGTTGCGGTGAGCACGACGACGAAAATCTCGGGCCTGATCTGTGGAATTGTTATCGCTTGGAATCTGCGCCACCAGTTCGCGCCGTCTAGCTCGGCGGCCTCGTACAGTTCGGGATCTACGCGTTGCAGGGCAGACATGAAGATGACGACTGGGTAGCCGATCTGCAGCCAGCAGAGCATCAGCATGACGCCGAAGATTGCCACCTGTGGGTCACCCAGCCAGTCGGGGGGTGAGTTGATGCCGAGGCCACTCAGCACCACGTTGAGAGCGCCGTTGCGGGTTTGCAGGATCCACGCCCAGATGAAGCCCGCCACTGCGATCGGCAGAATCTGGGGTAGATAGTAGGTTGCCCGCAGCACGGCGATCGTCTTGTCGCCGAATTTGCGCCCAAGATAGTCGAACAATAGTGCCGCTAGCAGGATGCCGATGATGGTGGGTGCAACGGTGATGGCGATGATCATGAACACTGAGTTCAGGAAGGAATCCCAGAACCTTTGGTCGGTGAACAGCGCGGCATAGTTTCCCAAGCCCTCCCAGCGCATGGGTGCGAGACCACCCTTCCATTTGAACAGGCTGATGTAGACATTCATCAGAAAAGGTGCCGCGACGACGACGAGGAATCCGGCAGTGAGTGGCGCGAGATAGAGCCAGTACCCGGCCCGCCGCTGTGCGGACCGCTTCGTGATGGTTGTTTGTGTTGACATTGTTGTCTCCTTATCGGATGATCAGCCCTCGATGGCGATCTCTCGCCCGTCGTCGTAGAACTCCTGCAGTTTGGCCAGGTAGTCGTCGGCGGTCTCATTGCGATTCGACATTGCCTGCATATTCGATTGGATGAAGTCGAGGAATCCGGGCACCGGGTAGTCGGGGTAGAAGCTCAGCGTGTCGGCGGCGAGCAAATCGTTGAAACGCTCGGTGTAGCCGCGGGTGAGATCATCTTCGATGATCGACGCGTCACCGGCGAGCGGCAGGCCGCCGAGCTGGCCGATCTTGTCTTGCACCTCCTCGCTGAGAGTGATGTCAATCCAGTCATATGCGAGGTCCTTGTTGTCGGCCTTCGCGGGGACGCCCCACAGGTGGCCGCTCGACCCCATCTGCATACTTGCCCCAGGCAGCGTGAAATATCCCCAGTCGAATGACGCGTCGTCGCGCACCCGGGTGAAGGTGCCCTGATTCCACATCACCATGGCCGCATCGCCACGCAAGAAGTTGACAGTCGCCTGCTCGAAATTGAGCCCGCCAAGCTGCTCGCCGACGTATCCCTTGTCGATCCATTCTTGGAAACGCCGGGTTCCCGAGGCCCACGGCTCCTGGGAGAAGTCGATCGGTTCGCGCAGAAACATGAAGTCGTCGATCTGCTGGCGGCTGGCTTCCGCCGAGACGAGTGAATACCAGACCCACATCTGGTTGAAGCCTTGGCTTGTGGACGCGGACGACGAGATCGGGGTGACGCCTGCGGCCAGCAGCTTGTCCATGTCGGCCTCGAGCTGGTCGAGTGTGGCCGGCTGCTCAGTGATGCCCACCTGGGCAAACAGATCCTTGTTGTAGTAGAGCATCACGTATTCGCCGATATTCGGGATGCCGTACCATTGGCCGGAACCTGCCAGGCCTATCTCGTTGTACTGCGCGAAGGCCTGCATTGAGCCAGTGATCTTGGCATCCCAGCCGTACTTGCGGACGGCCTCGTCAAGCGGCTGCAGCAGGCCTTGGCCAGCGAGCTGACCGCCATCAGAGTTGCCCTTGTTGAATTCGATGACGTCAGGCACGTTGTTGCCGGTGAGCGTGATCTTGGCGTTCTGGCGCATCGCGTCGAAGCTCGTGGTCTGGAAGTCCACATTCACATCTGGGTGCATTTCTTTAAAGATCTGCAGAGCGAGTTGCCAGCCTTGGCCTTGAGCCGTGGTCGGGTCTTCGTACTGGACGATGGTGAAAGTGTCACCGTCGTTGTCGCCGCCGCTGGTGGAACTCAGGCAGCCGGTGAGCGAAACTGTCAGGACCGTGGCCGCGGCCACGGTACGGCGGATTGTTCTCTTCAGGGTCATTCTTCCTCCGGATATCTGGATGAAGCGTGGATATGGGTGTCGGCTATTGATGAGGGAGCCTGCACCGGCAGCGGGCGGTGTTGCCATCACAGCGGGGCTACAGACTCCCGGATGACAAGCGGGCAGGTGACTTTATGGGCCACATGGTCGGCGCCCGCTTCGCCCTGGATTCGGGAAAATGCCTGCGCGGCCGCCCAGCTGCCCATCTCGAAATGGGGCAGCCTGACGGTGGTCAGTCCGGGTCGGAGTGCGTCGGCAATGAACCTCTGGTCGTCGAAGCCAACGATCGAGAGGTCGTCAGGAACACGCAGCCCTAGGTCGGCGCACGCCTGGTAGCAGGCGAACGCGATGCGGTCAGAGAAGCAGAACACGGCGGTAGGGCGGCCGGGGTCGTCCAGAAGCTTCTTGACAAGTGGGAATACGGTGGCTGTGGAGAAATCGGGCAGCTCAATCACCAGCGCTGGGTCGGGGGTGATCCCGCCGTCATTGAGTGCCTGCCGGTAGCCGTCGAGCCGCAGCTGGCCGGCAATATAGTGCTTGCCCGCGACGGTGCAGAATGCGATACGGCGATGGCCCGCCCCGACTATGTGTGAGGTCGCCGCGTAGGCACCGCCGAATTCGTCGGGCACAACGCTGTCGGCGCGGGCTGGGTCGTCTGGTACCCCGTCGAGAACGATGACCGGGATAGTCGGCGGAATGGCTGGAACCTCGATCATCCGGTGGTATTCCGCGGCCATGACCAGCGCCTCGATATCGCGCTGCATGAGAGATTTTGACGACTGCTCAACCAGCTCGGGCCGGCCGGTCGTGTCGATGATCATCGCGAGGTAGCCCGCATCCCAGGCTGCTGACTGCACGCCCTCGAGCATCCGGCCCGCAAAGGGAACGCTTGCGACCCCGTCCGAGATGATGCCGATAGTGTGGGTGCGCCTGGTCTTGAGGCCCCTTGCCAGGACGTTCGGTATGTAGCCCATGTCGTGAGCGGCTTCACGAATGCGTTGTGCCGTTTGTGGGTTGACCCGGCCGGTGTCCCGGCCGTTCAGTACGAGGGAGACCGCTGACGCGGATACGCCGACCGCCGCGGCCAAGTCCTTCAACGTGATCATGATGACTCCCTTGACATCAATCATTTGGCGGAACAGTCCAAGAGATCCGTCAAACGTTTGACTTCACGCTAAGGACGTCAAACGCATTGACGCAATACGTCGTTACCGAACTGTGATATTGAGACCTGCTCAGGCCGGAAGGACCGGCCGACGCGCGATTGGTTGCCGCGAATCTGCCCGCAGGATCGGACGTCGAGTTGCCGGCAGCGGGGCGGTTGAGTCCGTGGGAGGTCCGGGTCTACGGAGCCGCGGAGGGCTCACGCGTATTCAGCCGATGACGGATGGCTGTCGGGTAGGTGGCGCCTCTCCTAAGCTTGCGGTATGAAGGCCTTCGGATTCCTCAGTTTCGGCCATTACGCGCTTCCCGGACAGCAGGGTCCGGACGCACGCACGGTATTGCGTCAGGCGCTCGACTTGGCCAGGTTCGCCGATGGGCTCGGCGTCAACGGCGCGTATTTCCGCGTCCATCACTTCGCTGCGCAGGGCGCTTCCCCGATGCCACTGCTCGGAGCAATCGCAGGATCGACCAAGAACATCGAGGTTGGCACCGGAGTCATCGATCTGCGCTACGAGAACCCGCTCTATCTCGCGGAGGAAGCGGCTGCGCTGGATCTGCTGGCGGGCGGACGAGTTGCCCTGGGTGTCTCCCGCGGATCGCCAGAACCCGCCGAGCAGGGTTGGAAGGCCTTCGGATACCAGGCCGAGGCATCCAACGGGGCAGACATGGCGCGCGCGAAGTTCGAGTTGTTGCTCGCCGCTGTCGAAGGTCGTGGCGTGGCAAGGGCCGCCTCGCTGGACGAGCAGTACCCGCGGATCTACCAACCAGGCATTGCGCTGCCGGTCTTCCCGCAATCGCCGGGGCTGCGCAAGCGTGTCTGGTGGGGATCGGGCACCAAGAAGACGGCGGAACAGGCCGCCCGCGACGGGGTCAATCTGATGAGTTCCACCCTGGTATCCGAGGCGGACGGCACATCGCTCGGCGAACTCCAGGCCGAGCAGATCGCCCGCTACCGGGCGGTATGGAAGCAGGCCGGGCACGACTGGACGCCCCGGGTTTCGGTCTCGCGCTCGATCTTCCCGCTGGTCACCGACCGCGACCGGCAGCTCTTCGGGTTGCAGGCGACCTCGTCCGATCAGGTGGGCAATCTCGACGGCGGCAATGCCACTTTCGGACGCAGCTACGCAGCCGAACCGGATGTCTTAATCGATCAGCTGAAGGCCGATCCGGCGATAGCGGCCGCGGACACCTTGATGCTGACCATCCCGAACACGCTGGGTGTCGAGGCGAACCTGTCGATCTTGCGCAATTTCGCGGAGTATGTCGCACCGGAACTGGGCTGGATTCCGGCGACCTCGGGGCCGGTCGAGGGCTACCCGATCGACTAGGACCCTCGTTGTCAAATACCGGGAAGCTGACCCCATTGACAAGTCGTGGTCCGAGACATAGCGTAGGTAGACCCGCAAAGAAGCGGGCGCGGACGGGGCTCACATGCGATGGGGTCTTCCGAAATGGTCTGACCGAGGACCCCGGGAAAGGGGTGCAGCGTGTCACTGGACAATCAGCAACTGATCGAGGCCTACCGGCGAATGAGCAGGATCAGGCAATTCGAGGAAACTACAAAAGAACTGCTCCTGAAGGGCGAACTCTACGGGGCTTTCCATACCTCCATCGGGCAGGAGGCTTCGATCGTCGGCTCGTGTATGGCGCTCGCCGACGACGATTTTATGGTCGGCACCCACCGCTCGCATGGGCATCCCATCGGCAAGGGCGCCGACATCAAGAAGCTGATGGCGGAGCTGATGGGAAAGGTCGACGGGGTCAATCACGGCAAGGGTGGCTCCATGCACCTGTCCGACTTCTCGATCGGGTCCCTGGGTGAGACTTCCATCGTCGGATCCGGGCTGCCGGTCGCCACAGGCGCCGCACTGGGCACAAAACTGCAAGGTGGCAACAGAGTGACCTTGTGTTTCTTCGGTGACGGCGCGTCCAATGAGGGCACCTTCCATGAGTCGCTGAACATCGCTTCCATCTGGAAGCTGCCGGCGGTCTATGTATGCGAGAACAATGGCTATGGCGAGTACACGGCTTGGCGCAAGGTCGTCGCGTCCGAGTCGATCGCAGCGCGCGCTGCCGGATATGCGATGCCGGGCGAAGTGGTCGATGGCCAAGATCTCTTGGCGGTCTACGAAGCCGTGAAGAAGGCGGTCGACCGGGCTCGGGCAGGCGATGGCCCGTCTCTGGTGGAGACCCGCACCTATCGTTTCGAGAACCATGCGATCGGCCCGTATCCGGAACCCTATCGTGACAAGGCAGAAGTCGACGACTGGCGAGCTAATCGCGACCCAATCACGCTATTGCGCAAGAAAGCAGCCGAGTTCGGTCTCGATCCGGCAGAACTCGACCAGATCGACGACCAGATCGCGGACGAAGTCGTCCAGGCTGTCGAATTCGGACGCCAGTCCCCGGAGCCACCACTCGAGGACGCCTACGTCCATCTGTTCACCGAACCCGTTGCTATCAGGCATTGAGAGGCGACGAAGATGCGCACCATGAGTTACCTTGACGCGATAGTCGAGGCGCAACGCGAAGAGATGGCCAGGGACGACAAAGTCTTCTTGATGGGCCTGGACGTCAGCTGGGGAATGATCGGTTCGACGGTCAACGCGAATGGTTCTCTGGTCGACCAATTCGGGCATGAACGAGTGCGTGACGCCCCGATCTCCGAAAACGGGTATCTGGGCACTGGTGCCGGCGCGGCGATGGTCGGGATGCGTCCGATTATCGAGATAGAGATCGCCCCGTTCATCTACGTGGCGATGGATCAGTTGACCTCGATCATCTCGAAGTCGACTTATCTTTATGGCGGTCAGGCGAAGCTGCCGATCACGATCCGCATGCCGATGATGTACCGGGTCGGTAACGCGGCCCAGCATTCCGATCGTCCGATATCGACGCTGGCAACGCTGCCCGGTTTGAAGATCGTGGCGCCGGCAACGCCGGCCGACCTCTACGGGTTGCTCAAGACAGCCATCCGCACCGACGATCCGGTGGTCGTCTTCGAAGACTTCTCCTTGGGTGGGATGCGTGGTGAGGTACCCGACGACACCGATTTCACGATTCCGCTGGGTGCCGCCGACATCAAGCGCGAAGGCGACGACTGCACGGTCGTCACCGTTTCGGGTGCGTTGCAGGTTGCCGAGGCCGCCGCGCAAACGCTTGCGGCGGAGGGCATCAGCGTCGAAATCGTGGACCTGAGATCCATCTTCCCGTTGGATCTCGATCTGATTCTGAAGTCGCTGGAGAAGACCCGGCACCTGGTCATCGCCGATCCGTGCCACGATTTCGGGTCCATCGCATCGCAGGTGTCGGCGCTGGTGGCCGAGGATGGTTTCTGGTTGCTGGATGCCCCGATCAAGCGGGTCGTCACTCCGCACACCCATATTCCGTACAACGCGACGATGGAGAGGTCGCTCTATCCGACCGCGGAGCGGGTCGCTGCGGCGGTGCGCGAGGTCTTGGACTGAACGGGGACGCTCATGCCGCAGCAGATCAAATTGCCTCAGTGGGGCATGTCGATGAACGAGGGGACGGTCACCGAGTGGCTGGTGGCGCCCGGTGACCAGGTCGAGATCGGCCAGCCGTTGCTCGAAGTCGAGTCGGCCAAGACCTCGAATTCGGTGGATGCCATGTTCGCCGGGGTGATGGGCCAGATCTTGGTCGAGGCAGGACAGACGGTGCCGGTCAATACCGTGCTCGGGCTCATCTTGGCGCCCGGCGAGACGGCCGAAGCTCCGCAAGTCTCCGCCTGTTCACCCAGCGAGGTCGACGATCAACATCAGGACAGGCGACGGGAAGGCTCCGGCAGACAGACGGTCCGAGGTGGTGGCGGGCCTGGGGTCCAGGTGGTGCCGCTGGCTCGCAAGCTTGCAGCCGAGAATGGTGTGGACCTGGCCTCGATCAAAGGCTCGGGACCGCGTGGCAGGGTGACGGTGGACGATGTGAAGGCCGCCATCGCCGGGTCAGGTGACGCGAAGCCGATGTCGCGGATGCGCAAGGTGATCGGCCAGCGGATGACCGAGTCGCTGCAAACGAGTGCGCAGCTCACCCTGGTGAGCACGGCCGATGTCAGCGAGTTCACGAAACTGCGCGAAGGCTGGCAAGGCGGGCGCCCACCATCGTTCACCGATGCGGTGATCCGGGCCTGTGCTCTCGCGCTGCTGAAACACCCGGAGATCAACTCCCATATCGAAGGCGAGAAGGTCGTCTCGTCGTCGGCTATCGGGATCGGGTTGGCGGTAGCGATGCCTGAGGGACTGGTGGTTCCGGTCGTCCGCGATCCCGACCAGTTGGCCCTCGCCGAGTTGGCGCCAGTGACGGCGCGGCTGGCCGGCCAGGCCCGCGATGGCAAGCTCACCCCGGCCGATTTCGAGGGCGGCACTTTCACCGTCACGAGTCTGGGCGGGCAGGGCATCGACGCGTTCACACCGATCCTCAACCCGCCCGAACCGGCGATCTTGGGGGTCGGACGGGTGCGCGAGGTGCCCCAACGCGACGGTGACCAGATCGCGTGGCGTTCGGAGATGACGCTCAGCCTGACGATCGATCACCGTCTGATCGACGGGTATCCGGGTGCCTTGTTCCTGGCGGAGGTGGTGGCGCTACTGGCAGATCCGAGCCGGCTATAGGACGCGGTGGTCCTCTCCAGCAGGTACCCTCGACTCTAGGTGTCGACCGCATTGGAGAGGAAAACAGATGAGTGAGACCCCGGCTTCC
>NZ_JAVTWX010000055.1:0-11764 GCF_032229645.1 Brooklawnia sp. | reverse complement strand
CGGATAGCTGCCGGCGATGTCCTGGGCACGATGGACCTGAGCGCTGTGGGATCTGGGCTGAGCGATCTGACCGGCGCGAGCGTGGATGCGGTGCTGCGTATCGCAATGGGCAGCGATGGGCAGCGAGTGCCGATCGGCGTGGTGGCGATGGGCAGCTGGGGTGGCGGCGAGATGGGCTATTCGTCCGATGCCGATGCGCTGTTCGTGGTGGACGACGATTGTGAACCCGACGAGCTGACCTGGGCGTTGAAAGTGGTCGCCAAGACGCGTGCGCTGCTGTCCGGGCCAGGCCCCGAGCCGCCATTGAGCATCGACGCGGATCTTCGTCCCGATGGACGCAACGGACCGATGGTTCGCCGGCTCGGCAGCTATCTGAGCTACTACCGACGCTGGAGCGACACCTGGGAATCGCAAGCCCTGTTGCGGGCGAGTTTCGGTGCGGGGGACCGCGACCTGGTCGAGCAGTTGCTGACAGGTATCGCCTTCCGGCGCTACCCACCGGGCGGTGTCGCACCTGCCCAGATCGCAAAGATCCGCCAGCTCAAGGGACGCATGGAACGCGAACGCACCCGGCGTGGGGCGGCGTCGGAGAATCTGAAGCTCGGGCCGGGGGGCCGCAGCGACGTCGAGTGGACCGTCCAGCTGCTGCAGTTGCAGAACGCCGACCGGATTCCGGCGCTACAGCTGCCCAGCACCGAGGGCGCGTTGGAGGCGGCGCGGCAGGCGGAGTTGATTTCGGACGCCGATGCCGAGGCTCTTTCGGCGGCCTGGCTGCTTGCCGGCCAGCTGCGCAACAAGACCATGCTGGTGCGTGGCCGGGCATCCGAGGTACTGCCATCCGACCCGCGCGAGACGGCATCGGTGGCAACCCTTCTCGGTTACGAACGCGCCCAGGCCTCACAGCTCCTGGACGCCTGGGCGAAGGTCGCCAGGCACGCGTCCCACGTAGTCGGCAGGCTCTTCTGGGGCCTGGAGAGGTGAGGATCCTGGTACTGGGCGGCGCCAGCGAACTTGGC
Organism: Brooklawnia sp.; assembly: GCF_032229645.1. Lineage (NCBI taxonomy): Bacteria > Bacillati > Actinomycetota > Actinomycetes > Propionibacteriales > Propionibacteriaceae > Brooklawnia > Brooklawnia sp. The sequence goes on along the minus strand of NZ_JAVTWX010000055.1, from coordinate 10,748 downwards.
CTGGCGATCGCCGCGCAGCTGATGAAGGCCACCGCGGCCGATCTCGTGCTGGCAGGCCGGAGCAGATCGGCGAACAAGGATTCGGCAATCGCGGCGATGCATGATGCCGGGGCCGCATCGGTGCGCTGGCTGGATTTCGATGCCGCTGACCCGGCCGGTCACCCGGCTGTCATCGATGCGGCCTTCGAGCAGCCCGTGGATCTTGCGATTGTGGCGTTCGGTCTGCTGGACGATCCGGGCACCTGGCGCAACCATGCGGCCACCGTGCGGCTCGCGCAGACCAACTATGTGGGCGCGCTGAGTGTCGGCGCATTGCTCGCGCAGCAGATGAGTGCGCGGGGTCACGGCCAGATCATCGCGTTGAGTTCGGTTGCAGGGGAGCGGACTCGACGGTCGAACTTCGTCTACGGCTCCTCGAAAGCAGGCATGGACGGCTACTTTCTGCAGCTGGGCGAGGCGCTGAAGCCCACCGGGGTGAAGGTGCTGGTCGTTCGTCCGGGAGCGGTGAATGGACGCATGACTGCCGGACGCAAACGGGTACCGATGTCGGTCACCCCAGAACAAGTAGCGCAGGCCACCGTGAAGGCAGTGCGGCGGGGCAAGCCGATGATCCGGGTACCCGCGAGTTTCGGGCCACTGATGGCGGTCTATCGCAATCTGCCCGCCCGGTTGGCCGGCCGGCTGTTTTGAGACAGCTGGTTGGAGACCCGATCAGAGGTTTGTCGCGGCTGCCAGCACCAGGGCGCCGGCGAGGGCCATCACGGTGGTCGTCACCTCGATGATCGCCCCGAACATGTCGCCGCTCAGGCCGCCGAAGGTGCCGACCAGCCGGTGAACCCAGATCATTGAGACACCAAGCGCGACCGCCAGCGCGCAGACCAACCCGATCGCGGCCATCGGTCCCGTCGTCCACCAGCCCAGCAGGCCGGCCACCGCGGCGATGCCGACGACCTGCACCACAATCTGCCAGGCCGGGGTGATCTCGTGAAAGAGCGCCCCGAATCCGCCTTTGCGGGCCGCGGGAACCCCTGGACGGGAAGCGACGAGCACGGCCGCGCGCCCTGCTGCGGGGGCGAGAATCGACAGCGCCAGCAGCGTCTTGGCGTCCGGCGCTGCCGATAGTGAGGCGACTTGAATAAGCAGTACCAGCACGATGGCGGCCACTCCCATCGCACCGGTGTCCGGGGTACGCATGATCTCCAGGGCGCGGGCGGCGTCGCGGCCGTCCTTGCGGCTGCCCAAAGCGGCCAGCCCATCGAAGCAATCGGCCAGCCCGTCCAGGTGCATCGCACCCGCAAGCGCCTGCCAGATCAGGACGACCAGCACCGCCGCCAGCAAGTGAGCTCCGCTCAGTAGCAGCACTCCGGCTCCCACCAGGCCGGCGAGGCCGCCGAAAAGAGCTCCGAGCGTGGGAAACCAGCGCAATGCTCGGCGGGTCTCGCCCGTACCGATCCGGGTGAGCGGGGGCATCGGGATGATGCTGAAGAACCCAGCGGTCAACACGATCCCGAACGGGCCGCGCGCCGGATCAGCCGTGCTGCTCACTTGAGCCGCGCCCCGATCCCGGCCGTGCAGAACCAAACCTCGTCCACGGCCTGCGCGACCCGCATGTTGAGGATGCCCATTTCGTCGCGGAAGCGGCGACTACCCGCATCGGCGGGCACCAGCCCCTGTCCGACCTCGTTGCTGACCGCGATCGCCGGCCTGGTGGCGCGCGCGAAAGCAGCCACGGCTTCATCGACGGCCGCCTTCAGGGCCTCGTCGCAGCCGGGCCGAGCATCCCAGATTCCGGCGCGATCCATCTGGCGGGTGAGCCAGACGGTCAAGCAGTCGATGAGCAACGGTGTGCCGGTCTCGCGCAACAACTCGCCCGCCAGATCGAGGGTCTCGATGGTGGCCCAGTGTGCGGGACGGCGCTCGCGATGCAGCCGGACCCGCTCGATCCACTCGGGGTCGTCATCGCGCACCTCGGAGGTGGCGAGATAGTCCACGGCTGAGTCCAGCCCGGCGCGTTCTTCGGCGAAGGTCGACTTACCTGAACGCGCGCCGCCGAGTACCAGCAGACGTGCGGTCAGGGGTTCGCTCATTCGTCCATCTTGCCAGACACGCCGGCCTCGGCGAACGTCGCCATATCACGCAGCACCCGGGCCGAGGCTCGGACGATGGACAGCGCCATCAGGGCGCCGCTGCCCTCGCCGAGCCGCAATTCGAGATCACAGAGCGCGGGCAGTCCGAGCTTGTCCAGCGCCACCCGGATGCCGGGTTCGTCGCCGAGGTGGCCGGCGATCAGGTAGCCGGTGACGTCAGGATCCAGGCCGGCGGCGATCAGCGCCGAGGCGCAACTGAGCACGCCGTCGAGAATCACCGGGACCCGATGAGCGGCGCCGCCCAGCATGAAGCCGGCCATGCCCGCCAACTCCAGGCCTCCCAGGGCCGCCAGCGCGCCGACCGGGTCGTCCGCTGTTGGATGGTGCAAGGCGAGTCCGCGGCGGATGACATCAACCTTGCGATTCAGCATCGCCTCGTCCGAGCCCGAACCCCGCCCGGTGGTCAGTTCAGGATCGGTGCCGGTCAGCACGGCGATCAGCGCTGCCGCAGACGTCGTGTTGCCGAGACCGACTTCGCCGGTCAGTAGCACGTCTGCGCCACCGGCGACCGCCTCATCGGCCAACGCGATGCCTACCTCGAGGGCCTGCTGGGCCTCGTCCAAGCTCATCGCAGGCTGCTGGGTGAAGTCGGCGGTGCCATTGCGGACCCGTCGGCGGCGAAGGCTCGGAGCGTTCGGAACGCCATTGGCGATACCGATGTCGATCGGCCAGATCTCGGTTCCGGTCTCGGGCGCAAGTGCGTTGATGGACGCTCCACCGTGGCACATATTGATAAGCATCTGGACAGTGACCTCTTGGGGCCACGGCGTGATCTGCTGGTCGAAGATCCCGTGATCGGCCGCGAACACTGCGAGCACCGGATGACTGGGTACCGGTGGGGGCACCTCGCCGGTGATTGCGCTCAATTGGCATCCGATGACTTCCAGTAGACCCAGGGAACCGGGAGGCTTGGTCAACTGGTTCTGTCGCTCCTGGGCCTGCGCCAGCGCCTCGGCGTTGGTGGGCGTGATCGAGGCGAGTGTCGTACCGAGCAGTGAATCAGGATTGATGACCATGGAAACCTCAAGACATAGGGACGTAATGACGTCTAATCTTTGCACACCGGCTGCCGTTGGGCTTGCGGCAGGTGATCATGCCGGCGAGCAGGACGATGCGCGAAGACCCTGGTCGCCTGGACGACATAGCTGAGCCCCAAGAGGGTCAGTTCGGTGAGGATCTTGGCTACTGCCGCTCCGACCAGTGGGACCAGGATCCACATGAGTGCGAGGTTGCCTGCCAGGATGATCCCGGCCAGCGCGGCGTATTTGGGGAGTGTCTCGCGGACGCTGAGGGGCCGGCCTTCGGCGAAGACATATCGCCGGTTGACCGTGAAGTTGACGCTGGCGCTGACCACCCGGGCGCCGATGACCGAGAAGGCCAGCGAGCCGGTCAGGGTGAGAAGCACACTCAGCAGCGTCCAGTCGATGACGAAGCCCAGCAGGGAACTGCCGATGAACGACAGCAACGGACGATAGATCATCCATGAATCGCGAATCGGGCGGAAGTGACTGGAGGCGTTGTCGTCCAGATAGATGGTTTCGATGGGCACCTGCTGTACGCGCAGCCCTTGTCTGCTTGCCAGCAGCAGCGCCTTGAGTTCGTATTCGAAGCGATCGCCCTGGATTCCGCATAGCCAGTCGAGCATCCGTGCCGGATATCCGCGCAGCCCGGTCTGAGTGTCGCCGATGGCCGATCCTGTCGCAGCACGGAAGAGCAGAGCCGTGACGGAGTTGCCGAAGCGTGACCGTAGCGGCACCTTGCCGGTGAATGTTCGGACGCCCAGCACGATATCGGCATCGCTGGTGTGCAGAGCCTCGGCAACTTTCGCTATGTCGGCGGGAGTGTGCTGCCCGTCGCTGTCGGCGCAGATCACCGGCTCGTCTGGGAGATGCCCGGCGATATACCCGAATCCGGTGCGTAGCGCCTGGCCCTTGCCTCGGTTGGTCTGGTGATGGACGACGGTGGCACCCAGTCGCTCGGCCGCCGCGAACCAGTGAGCGAAGCGCGGTCCGGAACCGTCGTCCACGATCACGATTTGCTCGCCGGCCAGATCATCCAGCAGCGTAAGTAGTTTGCGATCGGGTTCGTAGCTTGGAATGAGGATGACCATGACCGGCGCTCCTAACTTCCTGTCGTCCAGATGATGTCGCTGGTGCCACGTTCTTTGCCTTTGCCGAGGGGGTCGTTGACCAGATCGCCGTGGTAGACCATCGTCGACGAGCCGCCGCCGTCGAGGTTGTACGCGACCTGGGCGCCAAGGTCGGCGAATAGCTGGGCGAATTCGGTCATGGAGACCCCGCGGCTATAGCCTTCTGAGCGCCCGTCGACGACCACGAGAAGATAGTGATTCGGCTCGATCATCGCGATCCCGGTGCGCGGCTGCTCGCCTTGAATCGAGTGGTTGCCGACGTTCGTGTCGACCTCGACCTCGTCGACGCCGTCCTGCACCTGACCGTCGACGATCAGGGCGGGACCGAACGACCAGGTCTGCCAGACCCCGTCATTGAGCAGCGCTTGGGCGTTGGTGGCAGTTTCGTCGTAGACCTCCAGGCGGCCGTCGGAATGAAGCGCCAGGCCGTCGCGCGCCCCCTTATCGCGGAAGGCGATGCCATTGCGGATCACGATGCCCTCGCTGCGGAACCCGTAATAGTCGCCATTGATCGCCAGAGTTGCCCCCACCCGATCTGCAATTACCGAGGGCTCTTCGATGATGTTCTCGCCGAAGGTGTCCTCGGCGAAGGCGGCGCGGATCTGGCTGGCCTCGGCGGTCGTGACATCGGCGATGTAGCCGGTCACCAGGTCATCGCCCTGTCCCGAAGTCCAGGTGGTGATGGCGATCTGCGGATCGGCGAATGCCGTGCCGGTCGAGGGTGCGGACGAGGCCTCCAGCTGCGAGACTCCGGTAACTTCCGCATGCTCGATGACGAAGCGGTCGAGTGCCCAGGCGCTCGCGGTGCCGGTAGCGGCGAGTGCTGTCAGGCTGCCGAACAGAATGCTTCGACGCGACAGCCTGGGGCCGCCCCCGGTCATCGCTGGCCGGCCTGACCACTGGGGGCCTGACCCATTCCGCCGCCCGTGCCGGCAGACGCCGCGTCCGCAGTTACGGTGCCGGCATCCGAGCCGTCGACCTGGACGGTGTACGAGGATCCAGAAGAGAGATCGGGCACCGAGATGACGATATTGCCGACGCTCTTGGCCGCGGTGTAGGTGGCCAATACCGTGTCGCCGTCGAGAAGTTCGACGCTCTGACCGGCGCTCAGCGTCTGGTTGAGCATCACCCAGCCCTGCGTGCTCGCGGTGGTCGGGGCGACAGCCATCCCCGTGCTGCCGGCTGCGATGAGGGTGCCGCCGGAGATGTCGAACGACGTCGTGTCGAGCGCGCCGTTGCCGTTGTTCGTGGGCCCGTGGACGATAACGGTGCCGCCGCTCATGGTGACGGTCCCGTTGGAGTCGATGCCGTCGCCTTCTGCGTCGATGGTCAGTTCGCCGCCGGTGATGATCAGTTGCGAACCGTCACTGGTTTCTACCATGCCGCCGCCCTGACCGCCGCCGCCCTGGGGCTGTGTGCCGCCCTGTGGCATCGTGCCGTCCTGTGGCGGCGTGCCGCCCTGTGGCATTGCGCCATCTTGCGGTATTGCGCTGCTGTCGGTTCCCGGATCGCCGGCCTGGGCGGCCTCGTTGGCCGTGCTTTGGGTGGCGTTCACTCCGTCGTCGCTGGAGGTGATGTTCGAGGTACCGCCCGCGATCACGATGTTCGCGCCTTCGAGACCCTCGGACGAGCCGTTGATCGTCAACTCGCCGCCGGATAACAGCAAGTCTCCCTCGGCGTGCGCGCCGTCGTCCCCGGCATCGATCGTCACGGTGCCACCGGTGAGATAGATGAAGCCGACGGTGTCGTCGTCCTCGTTTGTCGATTTCAGGCCATCTTGCGTCGAGGTCACGTCGATAGTGCCGCCCGAAACGATGACGTAGTCCTTGCCGCGGATGCCATCATCGCCGGCTGCGACGCTGATCGAGCCTGACAAGATCACCAGGCCGTCCTTGCTTCCGATGCCGTCGACGCCAGTGGCGGTGGCGTTGACCTCGAGGGTGCCGCTGCCGCCGATCGTCAGGTCGGCCATCGAGAAGATGGCAGCGTCCGTGGCGTCGGAATCCGACTCTGCCGCGGTGTGAGCTGAGGTGTCGGTGATGGTATTGGTCGAGCCGTCCGCGAGAATGAGGACGACCTCGTCGGCTGCGGTGACGATGATCGGGGAATTCACCGACGATGTCATCGTGACGCCATCGAGCACCAGTTTGACCTTGCCCTCGGCAGCGGAATCGATCGTCACGCTGTGATCGGTCAGCGTGCCGGTGAGAATGTAGGTGCCAGGCTCGCTGATCGTGACGTCCTCATCGGCCAAAGTGATGGTGGATGCCTCGGACGCGTCGTAGTCGGCATCGTTCGAGTCCGCGTGGGACTGCTGGTTGTCGGCGAGAACGTCGGCGTATTGCGCGTAGTCGCCGGTGGCGGAGGAGCTGGAACCGGAGATCTGGCCGGCATCGGAGCTGGTCGAGGCGAGTCCGGACGAGCTGCATCCGGCAAGCGTGAGGCCCGCCAATGCAAAACCGACGACGCTCGTGGTGATCTTCGGAAACTTCATCTCTTCTCCTAGAGGGGTCTGGGTTGGTCAGGCGGCGAACTGGTGAGTGATCACGCGATGCCACTTGAAGTCGGGTAGCTGCGGGTTGAGCAGAGCCACCCCGACGCCGAATTTGCTGATGCTGGTCGGGCGGTGCCGCATCGCCCACAGGGCTCGGTCGGCGGGGGAGGGACGAGAGCCACCTTTGGTTTCGACGACCGCATAATCGTCAAGGACGGCTGAGTGCTGGGAATGGTAGGGCGACGAGCAGGTGAGCCCGATGTCAATCGTCATCCTGGAGATCTCCGCGTCCGACGGGCAGATTTGCACGGTCCGGCGGGAATAATAGGTGGTCAGGATGGGCTGGAGCTCGTCAACCGGGGCGTTCCGGACGCCGCGGGAAGCCAGGGTCTGCGAGATCCAGCGGCGCTCGTCGCTGCTGATGCTGCCGGCATCGCTGCGATCAATTCGGTCTTTGATGGTGGTCTTGCGCGGTCCTCGGGTCTTGACTTCGAGGAAGTGCTGGTCGGTGTTGAGGTATTCGCGGGTGCGAACCTTGAACCGGCGCCGCCGTCCGGTGCCTGCACCGGCGTAGCAGTCAAGGTCGGGGGTGTCGTAATAGACGGAGTGATAGCCGAACCAGGTGAGTCCGTCGATCTCCAAGATCCGGGAGTATGGCTCCAGGCGGTTCAGCAGCATCGGGAGTTCGGCGACCTCAATGAGGTATTTGCGGTCGACCCGATCGAGCAGTGCGCTTTGACTGTTGAGTTCGTCGAGGCTGATGGTCGCTGTCATCGCCGACCCTCACTGCTGCTGACTGTCCGCATCGCCGGTTCGAAAGGGCCCTGATAGGTGCCCCGTTGCTCTGCGTTCAGCTGATCGGACTGGCCGGACTGGCCGATCTGCCTGCGTGCAATTCCGCGCTGATTGGAGTCTTGCGCTGCCGTGCGGAAATGGACCTGAACGATCGTGGAGTCGTTGATGAGGTCGATGCGGCGGACACTGATGTTGGTCACCGTGGCGCCGAGTATTTGCGATGCACGCAATTGCAGGGCGTCGGGGTCGGTGATCGCCTCGTCGATGATCAACTCGGTGCTCTTGCTCCGCGCGGTGACGCGCGGATGGTCGCCGACGGCGATGGCGACAAGCACCAGGGCCATCAGCCCGATGCTCCACAGCAGCGGTCCATTGAGGCCACCCAGCAACCCGAGGCTGAGCGCCGCGAAGTAGTAGGCGATCTCTCGATGGCTCAGTTCTTCGGAGCGCAGCCGGATGATGGACAAGACGCCGAAGAGGCCCAGCCCGAGACCGGCCGCGACGGTTCCTATCGACATCGCGGTCGCAACCGCTAATACGCCGATATTGGTCACCAGGAAGCTGGAGACCAGTTCACGCCGGCCTTTGCGAGGCACGTAGAAAGCGATCACCAATATGGCAATCGCCACAATGTCAGCGAGCATCAGATACAGGTTCATCATGCGACCTTCCGGTTCGTCATCGGGTGTTAACCATTCAGCCGTACGAGCTTTGGGGTAAGCGGTGGTGAATCTATGTGCTCCCTGTGAGTGTGTTGATTCTGCAGAGAGGCTCGGATGATTGGCTGTCGGGTGGCGGCGAGTTTTTGGGGTGGACGCCGGCGGTTCAACGCGCGTGGCGGTCTGACGGTTCGCGGGCTGATGCGATCCGGCGGCTGGTGGCGGTGTGGGTGCCGGCGGTTCAACGCGCGTCGGGGCCTGACGGTTCGCCTCGAATGTTCGAATGCGTCCTCGAATTAATCGAAATAGACCCAATAAGAGTCTTGTATTCAAATGGGTGTTCGAGTAAGATCGTTCCATGAGCACCCCTATCTGTGATCCTCAGCTTCTGGTCAGGCCTGCGACCAGTGGCGAGGCGTTGGCTGCGTTGGATGAGGCGCAGCACCAGACGGTGGCTGCTGAGGTCGCGCAGGTCGTTGCGATCTGTCATTTGGCCGATCTGTGGAAGATCGATCAAACGGTTGTCGCCGAAGGCATGGAGCGCCTGATCCAGGCGGGTCATGATGGCACCCCGAAGGTGGGCGAGTTCGTGGCGTTAGAGGTCGGAGCGCTGCTCGGACTGTCGCCCTCGTCGGCGCTGTCGCAGATCGGCGAAGCTTTGGACTTGCGGGCGCGGCACCCGAAGCTTTGGCAGAAAGTGATCGCCGGTCAGGCCAGGGTGTGGCAGGCGCGGAAAGTCTGTTCGGAGTGCGCGCATCTACCATTGGACACGGCTCTCAAGGTGGACGAAGCTGTCGCTGCCGGGATCGATCAGTTGCCGTTCAACCGGGTGCTGAAGGCGTTACCGGGTCAGATCGTTGCCGCCGACACGGATCTTGCTCGGGAGCGTGCGGAGGCTCAGCGTGCGTCTCGCCGGATTCGAGTGTCGAAGGTCCAGGACGGCAGTGTCAGCATCTTCGGGATTGTTGATCCGGCCGATGGGATCAATTTCGACCGGTTGTTGACTGATCTGGCAGCGGCGTTGCCGGTGGAGCCGGATCGTGCGTTGTGTACGGATCTGGATCGGCGTCGCAATGCTGCGTTCTCGATGATCGTGCGGGACGCGTGGGCTCGTGCACACGGCGAACGGCCGGTATTCGAGCTGCATGGTGGTGAGCTTCTTCCGTTGCCACCGGGCCGGGTCGTTGGGTTGACCGCGGACAGTCCGGTGCCGGAGACCGCCGCGCCTTCATGGATACGTAATGACGGGACGATACTGGCGGGCCCGCGGATCGGGCTGTTGGAGCGGGTTAAGAAGACCAGGGCATTCGATGTTCCGATTGTTGAACCGGATGGCTGTGTGAAGGTCCTGGCCGGGCACCTGCCGGAAGCGTCCGGGCCACTGCTGTACGACACACCCGTCGCTGGTGATCTGGAAGGCATCGCAGGTCCTGCCATGCCGCTCATCCAGACACTCGTGGTGCACATCAGTGCTGACGATCCCGCGTTCGCCACGGTCGGGCCTGCCGCGGCGCGGACGGGCGTGGCTCGGATCGAGGGCTGGGGGCCGCTGCTGTCCGAGCAGCTGCCAGCGTTCCTCGCGGGTTCGAACGTCATCGTGAAGCCGATCGTCGACCCTGCAGGCTGCGTCCGGTCGACTGCTACGAAACCCCCGCAAAGCTGCGATTCGCGATCGAACAGCGCAACCCGGTCGACGTCTTCCCCTTTGGTGCCACCCCAGCGTCCGATTGCGACATGGATCACACCATCGCGTTCGTAGCTGGCCGGGCCGGGCAGACCTGTCTCAGGAATCTCGGCCCGCTGTCACGCAAGACACATCGCGCCAAGACCCATGGCAAATGGAAACTCGAACAGCCGGCACCAGGGGTCTTTCACTGGACGTCGCCCCACGGCTATCGATACCGGGTCACCGCAGCAGGAACCACGCGGATCGCCGTGCCTGCTGGGCCCTAAGGTGTGAGCATGCGTTTGCTGATCGTGCGGCATGGGGAGTCGACCGCCAATCGGGATCACCTCGTCGTCGGGTGGTCGCTGGATCTGCCGCTCACCGAACGTGGTCGTCACCAGGCCGAAAAGGCTGCGGCTGCTGTCGCTGAACTCGTGACCAATGAATCGGTCAGGCTATTCAGCTCGGACGCCGTGCGTGCGGTGGCGACTGCGCAGGCCATCGCCGATCGGCTCGATATCGAAGTCACCCAGACACCGCTGTTGCGTGAGCAGTATCGAGGCGAGTTGGAAGGATGTCCGGCCGGCGAGCTACGGGCCTTGCCCGTGCCCGAAGGGCTCGATATCTCCGAGATCGCCTGGGGCGGGGGAGAGTCGGTTGCCGAGGTTCACCGGCGGATGCGGGAGTTGGTCGCGTGGCTGAAGCCGCAGGTGGGCGCCGACGATGTGGTTGTGCTCGTCGGGCACGGTGACGCGCTTTGCATCCTTCAGGCTGCGCTGGCCGGTCGAGGCCACCGCGAGATCGATTGGGATCGTGATGTGCTGCGGAACGCCGAGGT
>NZ_JAVTWX010000054.1:8941-11891 GCF_032229645.1 Brooklawnia sp. | reverse complement strand
ACCCTCACCGATACCAACGGCGCTGCCGCGACTGAGCTCGCCACCTTCCTGTCCGCCGCCGCCCGATGACCCCAGACCGAACCAGCTCAGGAATCACCATGGATCACATCCTCGTCCTCGTCCCCACCACCAATGGCGTTCCCGACGCCACCGCAGGCGAACTACTCACGCTCGCACGCGGTCTCGGGGACCCTATCGCCGCCATCATCGGCGAGTCAGCCAACGACGCGCCCGCTCTGCTCTCCCAGTACGGTGCCTCCGAGATCCAGATTGTCGGCTGCCCACAGGTGCGCACGACGCTGTGCACCGCCAAAGCCGCTGTCTTGGTGCAGCTGGCCAGCCAGCTGAAACCCGCGCTGATCCTGATATCCGCTGGCCCCGAAGGCGGTGAGACTGCCGCGCTCGTGGCCGACGAACTGTCGGCCGCCCTCATCACAGACGCCTGCGATGTCCATCTCGACGGTGATCGGGTGCACGTCACCAAGTCCGTGGGGTCGGGGCGCTTCACCATCTGCGCCGAGGCCACGGCCCCGGTCACCGTGTGCACGCTACGGCCCGGTTCGCTCACCGCCACGCCTGCCCCCACGAGCCCTGCCGCCCATCACTCGAGCTTTTCTCACTCCACTGGGCACCCGGAGGCGGTCGTCACTGAGTGGCGGCCCGCAGTCGACACCGGCCGCCCCAGACTCGCAGAGGCGAAGGTGGTCGTCTCCGGAGGCCGCGGCACGGACGGCGACTTCACGCTCATCGAGCGTCTTGCCGATGCTCTCGGCGGTGCCGTCGGCGCCTCCCGGGCCGCGGTCGACGAAGGCTGGGTCCCGGCCGATCTCCAGATCGGCCAGACAGGCAAGACCATCTCCCCAGACCTCTATGTCGCTCTTGGGATCTCCGGCGCGATGCAGCACGTCGCGGGAATCCGCTCGGCCCGCTGCATCGTGGCTGTCAACAGTGACCCGGATGCCCCCATCCACCAGATTGCCGATCTCAGCGTTGTCGGCGACTTCGAGGTGATCGTCCCTGAGCTCCTCAGGCACCTGTCGCAGTGACACCGGATCAGTGCATCACGGCCCAGGTGCCCGACGCGCCGGTTCAGAGCCTCCCCCAGCCCCATGCCAGGCGTCCGATCACGGCGCAGGCGCCGGCGATCAGGGCCAGCACGCTCACCGCGAGTTCCTCCGGCCTGCGGACCGGATCATGCATGGACGTCATCGTCCGGTGTGCGCCGTAGCCGCGGACGCTGAGAGCCACCCCGAGGTTCTCGGCAGTGACCAGCGAGCTGGTCAGCAGCGGAATGACGATCGCGATATTCGCCTTCCATCTCTGGACGAAATGGCCGGCGTCGATGCGCTGGCCCCTGGCCTGCTGGGCTTGCTGAATCTGCTCGCGGCGCCGGGCCAGATTCGGGATCGCTGCCATCGCCGAGGTGACCAGGATCGACAGCCAGCTGGGCAGCTTCCAGCGCGCGGCCAGATCGAGCACCTCGTCCACCGAAAGATCGTGGATCACCAGCCAGGTAGCGACGATCATCGCGAGCATGCGGAGCACGAAGGTGCAGCCCATCAGGGCTCCGCCCGCGGTGAACCGCACCGGACCCCACTGCGCGAGTAGCCGCAGGTGCGCCGGATCGTGCAGCACCCGGTCGGGCGTTGAGAATGCTGCGCAGACTCCCACCAGCACAAAGACCGGAATCGAAGCGCGCAGCAGCGGCCAGATCTGACTCAGCGGCATGCGCTGCCAGCCGATGACAGCGATCAGGATGCACAGCACCCCGAGATTCCACAGCGGGTGGGCGAAGCTCATCACGCTCATGGTGGTGGCGAGCAGAATGGCCAGCCGCGCGGGCAGCGCAAGTCTCATCGCCTCACCGCCTTCCCCAGGCCGGCTCACAGAGCCGGGCCAGCCGCCGGCCGGCGATCTCTTCGTCGCAACGAACCTGCTCAATGCCAAAGCACTGCTGCCACAGTTCGCCAAGCTGAGTGATGATCTGGGTTTCGGGCGTGCCGTCGGCAGCCACACGTCCGCCATCAATTCGCACCACCCGCTCAGCATGGTGGGCGATCAGTTCCGGATCGTGACTGATCATCACGATGGTGGCACCCTGCCGGTTGAGCCGGTCGACCAGACTCATGATCGCCTGCACTCCGCGCCAGTCCTGCCCGGTGGTCGGCTCATCGATCACGAGGATCTCGGGTTCGGCGATGAGGGTGGAGGCCATCGCAACGAGTTGACGCTGGCCACGACTCAGCGTCAGCGGGTTCTGGTCGGCCACATCGGACAGACCAGTGAAGTCGAGTACCTCACGGGTCCTCGCCGCGACTTCTGCGGCCGGACGACCGGCCGTCCGCAGCGCGAACCCGACCTCTTCGGCCACCGAACGACAGAAGATCTGGTGATCGGGATTCTGGAAGACATAGCCGACCTGCCCCGCCAACTGCCAAGGCGCACGATCCGAGATGTCGTGACCACAGATCCGGACCCTTCCCGAGGTCGGACGCAGCAACCCGTTGAGATGCTTGGCGACCGTCGTCTTGCCGGCCCCATTGGCACCGACCAGCGCGACGAACTCGCCCGCTCGAATCGTCAGATCAATGCCATGCAGCACCGGCACTTTGGGTGAATAGCCGAACTGCAGATCCTCGAGTTCGATCACCGGCGGCGCGCTGCTCGAGCTTCGGGCTCCATCGGCCGGTGGCCTCGCTCCTGCGGGCAGTGTGGCGCGCAACCACTCGGCGGTCTCGGCGACACTGGTGAACGAGCTGCTCTCACCGGGCATGGTCAACGCCAGTTCGGGACACTCCCGGACGAGCGCGCGAGTCAGCAGGCTCATCGGCAGCGGCCGGATGCCGAACCGTTCGACGAGATCGCGATCGGCGAAAAGAGCGGCCGGTGCGCCCTGCCAGGCGAGGCGACCTTCGTCCAGGACGACCACCGTGGACGCCTCAGCGAGCAC
>NZ_JAVTWX010000054.1:0-8841 GCF_032229645.1 Brooklawnia sp. | reverse complement strand
CCACTCGCCGCTTGATCTCCGCACGTGTCAGGAGGTGATTGCGCGGACCGAAAGCGACATCCTCGCCTACGGTTCGTCCAATGATCTGGCTTGCAGGGTCTTGCAACACCAAGCCGATGTAGCGGCTGAGGGTCTGTACGCGGTAGTCGGCGAAGTCGGCTGCTCCGTAGCGGATGCGTCCTGCGAACTCACCGGGCTCCGACGCGCGTATCACGCCGGCAAGGGCGCGCAACAGAGTCGACTTGCCGGCCTGGACCGCACCCATGACCGCAGTCGATGTGCCCGCACCGAAATAGGCATTGACCTCGCGTAACGCGTCTTGGTCGGCCGCTGGGTAGCGGTAGCTGACCGCCTCGGCCCGGAGCTCTTCCGGCACGCTCAGCTCAACAGACGGGTATTACGCAACGACAGATATGCAATGGCGGCGATCGCCAGGTTGACGACCGAGCCGATGGCCAGCGACGGCAAGCTCGCCAGGTAGAGCGGCCAGCCGCCGATCGGAACCATGATGAGAGCAAGCACCGGGCAGTTCACTATGCCCGCCAGGACGAAGCCGATGACCAGTCCTGCGGTGCCCTTGCGGCCGAACCAGCCGAAGATCCAAGCACACGCGGCCATGCCTGCCGCGATCGCCAGATGCACCGGAAGGGTCAGCGGGAAGCCTGTGATGCCCGCGGTGAGAAGGTGGCCGATCGCAGCCACGACTGCGCCCATCCAGCCGCCGAATCCGATAGCGATGAAGAAGCCAGGTGCAGCGTCAAGGGCGACGGTACCGACCGGTGATGGGATCTTGATCAGTGCGCCTACCGCCGACAAGGCGATGAAGACCGCCATGATGGCCAGCTTGCGCGCCGACAGACCGTACGTGCCTTGGTCGTGTGGACGATCTTCCAGCTTGGGCCGGGTCTGAGTGTTACTCATCGGAATCTACTTGCTCCTTGTTGTGATCATCGGACGGTAACGGTCGGTTCGCACCAAGATGCGACTTGTCTCGATCGGACGATTGAGCGCCGTGTAGCCGATGCGGTCGACACATAGCAGCGGGATTCCGCGTCCGATATCCAGAGCTGAGGCCTCGGCTTCGGATGCCTCGGCGATGCCATAGCGGTCGCTGACCTGAATGATGCCTACGTCCAGCGCGGAGAGTTCGGCGTAGAGGGATTCGCGGGCCGCGATGCCCCCGACATCGACCCCGGCGAAGGCCGACGCAGGTAGCCACGACTCGCTCAGCGAAACTGGCTCGTCATCGGCAGTGTGTACTCGTGAGATATGGACGATTCGTCCGCCCGAGAACTGTCCGGCCGACACGCCCTCATCAGGCGCGTCCATCAGGCAGGCGTGAGTTTCTCGGACACCGGGCTCGTGCCCCAGGGCTCGCATCGTCGCGCTGAAGCTCATCATGTTGGGTTCTGCCTGAGGCACCTGCGCATCGACGACTCGCGTGCCGTTGCCGCGATCAATCTCCAGCAAGCCATCGACGACAAGATCGCCGATGGCTTTGCGGATCGTGGTGCGGCTCACCTGATAGCGCTCCTGCAGAGCCTGTTCGCTGGGAAGATACTCGCCGGGACCCCAGATGCCATCACTGATCTGCGATGCAAGGCTGCGCTCCACCCGCAAATAGAGCGGCTCACTGCCCATTCGTAGCGTCCCCCTCCGCCAGCGGTGTCGCGCTGTGGCCAGTGGCCTCCAGACATCATGACGTCTCTATGTCTATCACGCCGTCGCCACGACGTCCAGGCGGGACGCACGCCCCCGGCCGTCCAACGCCGCCAACCCCGCCCCCTCGACCGGATCGTGTAGGTTCCGGGCCCATCACGGGCCCCTGCGCTACACAATCCGGCTGAGCGGACGACCCCGACTCAGCAGCCAGGCAGTCGCTCGGCCAAGTACGACCGGACCTGCGAAATCGCGACCCGCTCCTGGGCCATCGTGTCGCGCGAACGAATCGTCACCGCGTCGTCCTCCAGACTGTCGAAGTCGACGGTGATGCAGTACGGCGTACCGATCTCGTCCTGGCGGCGATAGCGCTTGCCGATGGCCTGGGCATCGTCGAAGTCCACGTTCCAGTACTTGCGCAACTCGCCCGCCAACTCGCGCGCCTTCGGCGACAGCGCCTCGTTACGAGACAGCGGCAGCACGGCGACCTTCACCGGAGCCAGACGAGGATCGAGCTTGAGCACCACGCGGGTGTCGACGCCGCCCTTGGTGTTGGGGGCCTTGTCTTCGGTGTAGGCCTCGACCATGAATGCCATCAAGGAGCGGGTCAGACCGGCTGCCGGCTCGATGACATAGGGCGTGTAATGCTGACCCTTCGCCTGGTCGAAGTACTCCAGAGTGGTCCCGGAATGCTTGCTGTGGGTCGACAGGTCGAAGTCGGTGCGATTGGCAACGCCCTCCAGCTCGCCCCAGTCCGAGCCGGCGAAGCCGAACTTGTACTCGATGTCGACCGTGCGCTTCGAGTAGTGCGAGAGCTTCTCCTTGGGGTGCTCGTAGAAGCGGAGGTTCTCCTCGGCCAGACCCAGACCGACATACCAGGCCTTGCGGTGATCAATCCAGTACTGGTGCCATTCTTCGTCTGTTCCGGGCTCGACGAAGAACTCCATCTCCATCTGCTCGAACTCGCGGGTACGGAAGATGAAGTTGCCGGGAGTGATCTCGTTGCGGAAGCTCTTGCCCACCTGACCGACACCGAACGGCGGCTTTTGACGGGTGGCGTTCAACACGTTCTTGAAGTTGATGAAGATGCCCTGCGCAGTCTCCGGACGCAGATAGTGCAGACCGGACTCGTCCTCGATAGGACCGAGATAGGTCTTCAGCATCATGTTGAAATCGCGCGGCTCGGTGAACTGCCCACGAGTACCGCAGTTCGGGCACGGGACCTCGGTCAACGCGACCGAATCCGGATCATCGACGCCCTTGCGGTGGGCGTATTCCTCGGCGAGCTGATCGGCGCGGAACCGCTTGTGGCAGCTCAGGCATTCGATCAACGGATCGGTGAAGACCGAGACGTGCCCCGAGGCCACCCAAACCTCCCGCGGGAGAATGACCGACGAGTCAAGACCGACCACGTCATCGCGGCTGGTGACCATGTAACGCCACCATTGCTTCTTGATGTTCTCCTTGAGCTCAACGCCCAACGGCCCATAATCCCAGGCGGCCCTGGTGCCGCCGTAGATATCGCCGCACGGGAACACGAATCCCCGCCGCTTACACAGGTTGATGACCTTCTCGAGAGTGCTCTCAGCCATGAAAATGCCCTACTGTTCTGGTCCCCACAACAGGGACGGCTCCCCGGTACCTGGCTGGCATCGGGCGCGACGTCCGCGACTCGTTCGGACGCAGACGACGACCATCCACCAGGCTAACGGTTGAAACCCGAAACGAGAACTACGAAGATTTGCGCCCACCAAGATCTCGGATGATAATGATTGTCATGTTCTTTCTACGACCTCTGCGTCATACGACGGCGGTGCTGGGTGGCGCAATGCTCGTCCTCGCTGCCGTCGGCTGTTCATCACCTACCGGCCAGGACGACTCAGCGACCACCATCGTGGTCGGGGCCTACCCTTTCGAGTTCGTCGCTTCCCAGGTGGCCGGCGATCACGCGACGGTGATCAACTTGCTCGCCCCCGGTTCGGACAGCCACGATCTGGAACTCTCTCCGCAGCAGGTCACGCAGGTGTTGAACGCCGATCTGGTTGTATACCAGTCGGGCCTGCAGGCATCCCTTGATGAAGCGGTCGAGCAGGAGCCTCCGAAGAACGTCTTAGATACCGCCACCTTCTTGAATCTGCGCACGGCGAGCGAGGATGGCGTCGAAGAGGAGGACGGCCATGACGACGGCGCATACGATCCGCATGTCTGGCTCGATCCGGCAAATATGATCGACATCGCCGATCACACCGCAGAAGCGCTATCCACGATCCAACCCGAGAACGCTGAGGCTTTTACCGAAAACGCCACACAATTGGCTTCTGAGCTCACCGACCTCGATTCGCAGTTCGCATCCGGATTGTCCAGTTGCCGCACCACTACGTTCATCACCACCCATACTGCTTTCGGCTATCTGGCTGCCCGCTATGGGCTGGAGCAGGTTGGCATCAGTGGGCTGTCCCCCGACGAGGAGCCCAGCCCTGCGCGTATTGCCGAGGTCCAGCAGGTCGCCACGCAACGCGGCCTGACCACGATCTTCTATGAAACGGCCGTCTCGCCCAAGGTGGCGGAGACAATCGCCTCCGATCTGGGACTGGCAACCGACGTGCTCGACCCCATCGAGACGTTGAGCCAGGATTCCCGCGGTAGCGATTACATTGAGGTCATGCATTCGAACCTCGACTCGCTGCGGAAAGCGAATGGCTGCGCGTGAGTGAAACCGTCATACATGCGTCCTGCGTCGATACCTGGCTGGGCGACCAGCAGATTCTTTTTGGTGTCGATCTTGATGTCAGCGCCGGCGAGGTGGTCGCGCTGCTCGGCGACAACGGTTCGGGCAAGACCACTTTGCTTCGCACGCTCTTGGGGCTGATTCCCCATCAGACCGGCGAAATAGACCTCTTTGGTCAGCCGCTCGGACGTTTCAAGGAGTGGTCGCGCATCGGCTATGTTCCTCAGCGCGGCCGACTGCAAGTGCCGAACGCCACCGTGCAGGAGGTGGTGATGCTCGGACGACTCTCCCGGCGTCCGCTGCTTCGGCTGCCGCGCACCGTCGACAAGGCCGCGGTGGGCCAAGCCCTGGAAAGAGTCGGATTGGCCGGCCTGGGCCCGCGTCCGATGGCACACCTGTCGGGCGGCCAGCAACAACGGGTACTGATCGCGCGTGCACTGGCCGGGCAGGCCGATCTCCTCGTACTGGACGAGCCACTGGCCGCGCTGGATGTGCGCACCCAGACCAGCCTGGCTCATCTGCTCGCCCGGCTGCACAGCGAGGGCGGGCTCACCATCCTGACCGTTCTACATGAGTTGGGCGCGATGGAGTCACTGCTCCAGCGCAACATCGTGTTGCAGGCCGGGCGGGTGATCTATAACGGACCGCTCATCTCAGGCCCGCCCACCGATCATTGCGCGGACGACGCGCCGACGAGCGGATCGCTGCTCGAACCCCAACTGACAGTGCGCCACGGCAAGGAGAATTGAGTTGATCTCGATACTGGCGCTCGACTTCATGGTTCGAGCCTTACTGGCCGGCGCATTGACGGGGGTGATGGCGCCTGCGGTTGGCAGCTACATCGTCCAACGCAAACTCAGCCTGCTCGGCGATGGTCTGGGCCACGTCGCGATCGCCGGGGTCGGCCTGGCGCTGATGACGGGCCAGGCCCCGGTGCCGGTGGCCGTTGCCGTGTGCGTCGCCGGTGCTGTGCTGATCGAACTGCTCCGCCAAAGCGGCCGGGCGTCCGGCGATGTCGGTCTGGCGATCCTGTTCTACGGCGGGCTGGCCAGTGGTGTCCTGATGGCCGGGCTGGCCGGGCGTGGTGCGGGCATGCTCTCGCAGTTCCTTTTCGGTTCACTGACCTCGGTCAACCGGTCCGACCTGATCGTCGTCGCAGCGATGTCGGCACTAGTC
The DNA here is from genome assembly GCF_032229645.1 of Brooklawnia sp. Lineage (NCBI taxonomy): Bacteria > Bacillati > Actinomycetota > Actinomycetes > Propionibacteriales > Propionibacteriaceae > Brooklawnia > Brooklawnia sp. The sequence goes on along the minus strand of NZ_JAVTWX010000054.1, from coordinate 3,278 downwards.
CTGGTCACCGCAATTGGGCTGTCCCCACAGCTCTTCGCGGTTTGTGCGGACGAAGACTACGCACGCACACAGGGGCTGCCGACCCGCGCACTGAATCTGATGATCGTCGTGATGGCTGCCGTCACGGTCGCCGTGTCCATGCGCACAGTCGGCCTGATGCTGGTCAGCGCACTCATGGTGATTCCCGTCGCCACCAGCAACAACATCGTCCAGGGTTTTCGGCGCAGCCTGTACACCTCAATGATGATCGGGTTAGTCTGTGCGACGCTCGGCGTAGTGATCTCGTACTATCTCGACTCTGCTTCGGGTGCCACCATCGTGGTTCTGGCAATTCTCGTCTTCATCGCTACGCTACCGATCTCGACGACGCTCGAACGCCGCCGCCGGTCCCGTCCCGCCCCTGTCGAGGACGACGAGCGGGTCTTTGAGAGAGCCGAACCGCATGAATCGGTGGGCGAATCCGCCTTGCGCCCCGCGGTGCTACACGGCGATCATGTGGACTATCTGCATGACGGGCATCGACACGCGCCACATGGAGATCACTTCGATGAGCACTGACCACACCGCATCGCGCCCCAGGTTGACCAGGCAGCGTCAGCTGATTCTTGATCGGCTCGATCAGGTGGACACCTTCCTCTCCGCCCAGCAATTGCACGCTGCGCTGCGGACCGACGGGGAAGCCATCGGGCTTGCGACCGTCTACCGCGGACTCCAGTGGCTCGAAGACGCCGGGATCGTCGACGCGATCCGCACCGCCGACGGCGAAGCAGCGTATCGCCGGTGCTCGATTGTCCATCATCATCATCTGATCTGCCGCCGGTGCGGAAGGGCCGTGGAGGTACGCGGCGAAACGCTCGAGGAATGGTCCCGTAATGTGTCCGCGGAGCATGGTTTCACCCAACCCGAGCACTTCGTAGAGATCTACGGCTTATGTCCCGAATGCTCCGCGGTGGCCGAAGAACTCCCAGCAACTTCATAGACTACTCACCGAAAACTCGCAGCAAGTTGGCATGTGATGGTTGGCGAACCCGATAAGGAGACCATCACGATGAGTACTCAGAACCCGAACCCATGGAGTCGCGAGGCGTGGCAGCAGAACAGCAACTCCTTTACGCCTCAGGGACCGTACCCTCAGCAGCCGCAGCCCGGTCAGCCTCAGCAGGTAAATGCGCAACAGGCCTACTTCGGCCAGCAGGCCAGCCGACCCGGCACGCAGCAGCAACCCCAGCCTGATTACGCCCAGCAGGAGCAGGCCGAAACCGGCGGCGCACAGGAAGCTCCACAACCAAGCACCCTGCAGGCTGCCCCGCTCGCACTGACCAGTACCCAACCCACCAAGCCGAGATCTCGCGTCGCGGGCATCGTGGCACTCGCCGTACTGGCCGGCGCGGTCGGTGGCGGCGGTGCCGGCTATGGCGTGGCAACCTACCTGGGCAGCGGTCAGACAGGCGCGGCGACCACCACTCAGATCGTTCAGGCCGACGGCTCGCACCCCGACTGGGCCACTGTGGCCCAGGCAGCGTCCAAGGCAGTGGCGTCGATCACGGTGGCCGCGGCGAACGGCTCCGAGAGCCTGGGCTCGGGCGTGGTCATCGACGCCGCAGGTCACATCGTGACCAACAACCACGTGATCTCCGGCGTCGGGTCGCAAGCCACCATCACGGTTGTACTGGACAATGTCGCCTACGACGCGACGGTCATCGGCACGGATTCCACGACCGATCTCGCCGTGCTTCAGTTGGTGGATCCACCAACGGATCTCAATGTGATGAGCTTCGCCGATTCGTCGTCCCTGGCGGTCGGAGACGAGGTGATGGCGATCGGCAACCCGCTCGGCCTGGACGATACGGTCACCACCGGCATCATCTCCGCGCTCAACCGCCCGGTCACCACCGAAGCCGTGACGGATAACTCGCCGGTTTCGCATTCCTCCGGCGGCACCGATGTGGTTGTGACGGCAGCCATTCAGACCAACGCCGCGATCAACCCCGGCAACTCGGGTGGCGCGCTGATCAACTCGTCCGGCGAACTGGTCGGCATCACCTCGTCGATCGCGACGCTCAGTTCGGGCCAGTCATCGTCGTCCAGCGAATCCGGCAGCATCGGCCTCGGCTTCGCCATCCCCGCCAACCAGGTGAAATATGTTGCGGATCAGCTCATCGCCACGGGTTCTGCCCAGCATCCGCAGATCGGCATCAGCGCTCAGGACGTCACCGGAACCGGTCAGCTGGGTGCGGAGGTTACCAATGTCACCTCCGGTTCTCCTGCAGCATCTGCCGGTGTCCAAGCCGGCGATCTGATCACCGCTGTCGATGGCAACCCGGTGACCTCGACCGAGTCGCTGGTGGCGCTGGTACGGGCCAGTCAGGTTGGGCAGGAGATCACGCTGACCGTTCAGCGCAATGGGCAGTCGAGCGACGTGAGCGTCACGACGACTGCCGCCTCGCGGTAGCCCTCTCAATGTGGCTGGTGGCCCGCGCCGGGTTCAGCGGACCACCAGTGGCAGCGAACGCAGGCCGCGTTCCATATGCCAGGCCGCGAAGGCCGCGATCAGTCCGCTCACCTCGTTGCGGGCCCGGTCGGAAACCTCGGCGGTGGTCGGCCAATCGCCGGCAAGCAGTGCGGAGATCAGCGTCCAGGCGTCATCGCTCGGCAGCGCAGTGCGTGGCGGACGACAGGCCTGGCAGACCATGCCACCGGCCTCGGGAGAGAACCCCGCATGCGGACCCTCCAGCCCACAGCGAGCGCAACTGGCCAGCGCCGGCGCATATCCCGCCACCGACAATGCTCGTAGTAGGTAGGAGTCGAGGATCATGGTCGCCGGGCGTGGTCCGCAGGGAGTGCCAGAGCCGAGGGTGCGCAACGCTCCGACGAGCAGCCGATACTGCTGCAGCGCCGGTTCACCCTCTTCGGTGACCAGCCGATCAGCGGTCTCGACCATTGCCTCGCCCGCGGTGAAGGCGCCGTAGTCGATGCGCAGCGGGGCGTCATAGGCGTGCAAAGTCTCGGCTTGGGTGATGATGTCCAGATTGCGCCCGCTGGCGAACTGTACGTCGACGTGGCTGAACGGCTCCAACCGCCCACCGAATTTCGACGACGTGCGCCGCACCCCGCGGGCAACTGCGCGGATCTTGCCGTGGGTACGGCTCAGCAGGGTGATGATGCGGTCGGCCTCACCGAGTTTGTGGGTCCGCAGCACCACAGCTTCATCTCGGTAGGTCGGCATGGCATCCATTGTCTCGCAACTGTCCAATGAGCCGGACATGACACCGCCGGAC
>NZ_JAVTWX010000053.1:0-11932 GCF_032229645.1 Brooklawnia sp. | reverse complement strand
GCACTCGATCACACACACCCGACACGACACCGGACACAGTCATGAAAGAGGGAGGTTGACGAGGCGATGATTGATCCCGTGACCGGGGAGATCATCGATCAGAAAGAACTCGCAGAACGCTTGCTCGCGCAAGCGAAGGAACAGGGCATGAGCTTGACGGGGCCCGGTGGCCTGCTCAGCCAGCTCACGAAGAACGTGCTCGAGTGCTCGAGACCGCACTGGAAGCGGAGTTGACCGAGCATCTCGGTCACGAACATGGTGGGACCCCGATCGCGGCGAACATGCGCAATGGGACTCGCGTCAAGACGGTGCTGACGGAGATTGGCCCGGTCGAGATCGAGGTCCCTCGGGATCGTGACGGATCCTTCGAGCCCGTCATCGTCCCGAAGCGCAAACGCCGGTTGGACGGGGTCGACCAGATCGTGTTGTCGCTGACCGCGCGAGGACTCACGACCGGGGAGATTGCCGCGCACTTCGACGAGGTCTATGGGGCGAAGGTCTCTAAGGACACCATCAGCCGGATCACCGAGAAAGTCACCGGCGAGCTCGCCGATTGGGCATCGCGCCCGTTGGATGCGCTGTATCCGGTGATCTTCGTCGACGCGATCGTGGTGAAGGTCCGTGACGGGCAGGTCCGGAACACCCCGTTCTATGTCGTGATGGGCGTCACCACCGCCGGGGAACGCGAGATCCTCGGGATCTGGGCTGGTGACGGTGGTGAGGGCGCGAGGTTCTGGTTGCAGGTGTTCACCGAGTTGAAGAACCGCGGCGTCGAGGATGTCCTCATCGCGGTCTGCGACGGCTTGAAGGGTCTGCCGGAGGCGATCAACACCACCTGGGAGCAGACGGTGGTGCAGCAGTGCATCGTGCATCTGATCCGCAACAGTTTCCGTTACGCGGGCCGGCAGCATCGGGACGGCATCGTGAAGGCGCTCAAGCCGGTCTATACGGCCCCGTCCGAGCAGGCGGCGAAGGACCGGTTCGAGGAGTTCGCAGCCGAGTGGGGACAGCGTTACCCGGCGATCATCCAGCTCTGGCGCAACTCCTGGGCGGAGTTCGTGCCGTTCCTCGACTACGACGTCGAGATCCGTCGGGTGATCTGCACGACGAATGCGATCGAGTCGATCAACGCCCGGTATCGGCGGGCGGTCCGAGCTCGCGGGCACTTCCCGAACGAACAGGCGGCACTGAAGTGTCTCTACCTGGTGACGCGATCGCTTGACCCGACCGGTGGCGGGAGGGCACGCTGGGTGATGAGGTGGAAGCCCGCACTGAACGCGTTCGCGATCACCTTCGCCGGACGGTTCGAGAGAACCACCCACCAATGAAAACCGCCGGACCCCACACACCGTTTAACGGACAGTCCCGATCGGGCTGACCCTAGATCTCGGAGTCCTCTGGTCGCCATGGCTCGTGTGCGTGTGTCATCCAGACCGCCTCGGGTTCGAGAGCACGGATGCGCAACTGCCCTTCGGTGGTTGGATCGTCCAGCTCACCGTGCCACACCACGGCGTCGCCAGCGATGACGACAGGATGCTGCCCCCGCTCGACCACGACGACCTGCGTGCCACGGGTGTGGCCCGGCGCTGGCAGCAGCCGCACCCCCGGCAACAGTTCGAGCTCACCGTCGACGGGAACATAGTTCACCCCTGGCGGATCGACCCATTCGGGAATCGTGTAGTCGGTCTCGCTGCGGGCATCGTCGAGCTCTTGGCGCTGAACATAGATCGGCTTACCCGGGAACAGGTGATTCCCACCGCAGTGGTCGAAGTGCAGGTGCGTGTTGACCACGATGTCGATGCTGTCCAGATCAACCTCGGGTTGCTCGTTCAGTGGGCGGATGTGCGGGTCGAGATCGGCAACGGCAGGATGGAGTTCGGTCAGTCCGGTGTCGACCAGCACTCTGGCTTGCGGGTGGTCGATGACGTGCACGTAGATCGGCATCTCCTCACCCTCTGCATGCAGGTCTCCGACGTGGACGGGCGTGATGGTGATCGTTATCGGCATGCTCATGCGTGTTCTTCCTGGGTCAGTGGCGATGCGGCGGATGGGGTGAACCGTCGTCCGAGGATCGGGATGACAATCGCTGCTGCGATGAGGTGGGTTGCGACGAGGACAGCCTTGGTAGCGATGTCATCGGGAAAGGCGATGGGCGGGATCAGCGACAGCACGGTGCCGATGGCGGCCACGATGATGAACCGTCTCCGATTGCGGAGAAGCCAAGCGAGCACGATGCCGATCCCTGAACCGACAAGACACCACAAGGCGAACGCCGGAAGCGGTATGGGCTCGCTTTGGACTTCGAGGCCAATTCCAAGGGCGCGAGCGATGGCCGCGACAGCGACAGTGCACACTGCCGCGATGAGCCCGGCGAGGAGACCAGGCAGGGCAAGCCGCTTGATACTGACGACCTGGCGACCGGGTGGTGCGATGGTCATCGTGCCACGGCCTCAGCGAAGTGGGCGGCGAGGCGATCCCAGATCGGGGTCGTGCTGGCGGCCATCTCGGCGAAGAACTCGTTCTCCCAGTCCGCGCCGCTGCCATAAGCGCTGGTCACGATGCGCACGACGCAGCTGCCCCCAGATGCCGCTTCGATGAGGAACTCCGTCGCGATCGGGGTCGTATTGGCCAGATCCTCATACACCTCCGGCAGTGACACGCCGAGGCTCGCGAACCACTCGACCATCCGCGGCGGGATGTCTTCGGGTCGCTCTGCGATGGGCCACGGCTCCTCGTAGGCGAATCGGACGTTGGGCGTGTAGTCAGTGACCACCCCGCTGGTGGTGAAATCCCCCAGATCGAACGCGACCTCGCCTCCGACCTGTGGATCGAGTGTTGTCGGCACCATCCACGAGGAGATTCCGTCGGCTGTTGCGATCGCCTCCCATACCTGCTCGGGGGTGGCGGGCAGTTCATAGCTGTGCTCCGCTCGATGTTCAACGCGTCCCACGTGTTCTGGTTCGGTCATGATGCGTCCTTCGGTTGGGGGTAGGACGAGATGGTCAGGCGATGCGGCCTGCCGTCGTCGTGGTGGTACTTGGCGGCCAGCGCCGCAACGGCCGCTTGCAGCTCGCGTGCGAATGCGGCGCGGTCCTCCGCGGAGGCAAACCCAACTGTGGCGTCAATGGTGAGTGTCGGCAGGCGCGTCCCCGGCGCCGCTGCGCTCGTGATCTGCCCGACTTCGGAGACCGTCCGCGCGTTGACGGCGATCAGATACGCGGCCGAGAGGCGATCCGCGACCCCGTCCGGGTCGATCACCGCGTGCTGCAGCACCCCGGGCGATACCACCAGACGACGAGCCACACGACGCATGAGGCGCTCGGTGATGCCACCCCAACTGCGCGTCTCTGCTGGTTCCACCAGCCCGTGTGCTTCCAGCGCCTTCAGGTGGTAGTTCACTTTCTGGCGGGTCAGCCCGACCGCTGTGGCCACTGTCGTCGCCGATCCGGGCTCCGCCAAGGCATCAAGGATCGAAGCCCTGATCGGGTCCAGGGCTACTTCCACGACCGTGGGGTCTGTCAGTACGCGAACATCTTCCATACCGCCGAATCTAGGCTTGACAGAAATCATTGTCAAGCCTAGATTCGCGACTACGCGATCATGCTCGTGCGCATCGAGCGTTACGTGGGGAGTGTGGAGCGGATGCCCTCGATGGTGGCCGCGGCGTGCGTCAGTCGGGCACGGAGCGCGGCGATGCGCTCCGCACTCCACTCGATGTCAGGATCGGGTTCTATGGCGGCGAAGACGATCCCAGCCTCTGCATGTGTTGCGGGGCTCCAGGCTGCCTTGCGGGTCGACCCGAAAGCGGCGCGCTCAGTGGTTTCGGTGACGGCGGTGGGGTCGGAGTATGCGTGGATGAGCATGCCCGTGGCCACGGCGTTGAGGGTCAGCGAGAGCTGCTCCCACGCCGTGCCGGTGGGTTCGCGCAGCCGATATCCGAGGAGTTCGGTCAGGGCGCGGAACGCCTGAGAGCGACGTCCGGTGAAGCGGCGCTCGGTGGCGGTCAGAGCGTCGGCGACGCGCGCCCGGAGCTCCCCGTCGAGGACGCCGATGTAGGCGGCACGCAGGGCGATATAGGCCCTCCAGTCGGCTGATTCCAGCATCGCCCGGAAGTCGGTGTCCATCACGACGCGCACGACTTCCACGGTCGCATCGCGTCGTCCCGGATCGGTATCGAGGTTGGCGAGGAGGTCATTGGGAAGCGATTCGAGAGCCTCGGCGAGGCCGGGCACGTCGCCGGAAAGGTCGGTGGCTTGGGCGATCCTGATGAGGAGGTCGGCAGCGAAGTGGCTCTTGGTGTGCCAGCGTCGGTAGGAGGACGTGCGTGAGACGCCTGCGGCCTGGATCAACTCCTCCATCTGCAAGTGTTCGAGGCTGAGCGAGAGCCCCTGTTCGGCGACGAAGCTCAAGCCCGCATCGAGCATTCGCTCCTCGGTCTCGGCGTCCGACAGTCGCGGACGCCGCCGCCGCTGCACTTGCATCTTGTCGGTCATGCGAGTTACTCTACCAGCAGTTTGGTACTGCAAATACCAAGTACCGATGCTTGGCGAGAAGAGGATCCCTTGGACACTGTGGCTGCCGTGCTCCGACACGTTCATACGGCGAGCTCGTGGCTCGTTCTCATCGCGGGATGCGTCGCGTCCGGCGTGCTGATCGTGGAGGCGGTTCATCGGAGCGCCATGAGGCGAGGGGGCCTCGCCCTCGGTATCTTCGCGCTCTTCGTCTACCTCCAAGTCGTGCTGGGCGTCTCGACTGCGCTGGTCAAGAGCGCCGATCACCAAGAACTCTTCGACGGCGACACGGACAAGACCTTTTGGCACGCCGCGCTCGGGGCCGGGGCTGCGGTTCTCGTGACGCTTGCACTGTGGATGCGCCGCAGAAACTGGCGCATTGCAGCGCTGGTCGTCGTGATCGCCGCGCTGGTAGCCCCGAGTCTGGGTCGGCCGATCCCACTTCTCCTGATCCTGGCCGCCTGCTGGGTGCTCGCCGAGGTCGCCTGGCGAAGGTCAGCGACCCGTCCACTGTTTGCCTCGCATCCCGATAGCAAGGAGGAGCACCGATGAAAGCCCTGATCGTCATCGAGACCTGCTTTGGCAACACCGAGCAGATCGCACACGCCATCGCGGACGGACTTCGCTCCGATGGCGCCGAGGTTCATACAGTCCAGGCGGACGACCCGTTCTCGCCCCAGGGTTTCGATCTCCTGCTGGTCGGTTCGCCCACGCACAGCATGGGTCTCCCGAAAGCGGCCACCCGTCAGCAGGCACGGACCAAGGGCGGGCATCCGAACAGCACCGGAATCGCGGAATGGCTCGATACGCTTCCAACCCTGGCCGGGCAACGCGTGGCCGGGTTCTCCACCGTCACCGGCGGGATCTTCTCCGGGTCGGCGAGCAAAGTGATCGAGAAGCACCTTCGCAGGCTGGGTGCCACGATCGACGGTCGCAAAGACTTCACGGTCCGCGGAACGACGGGTCCGCTCGCTGACGGAGAGCTCGAGCGCGCCAGAGACTGGGGCGTGCGGCTCGGGGGCCGCTCCGCCGAGCATCCGCGATGACGACTCGAATCGTCATCGTCGGCGCCGGCTACGCGGGATTGGCCGCCGCACGCGGTCTTGCGCGGCGCACCCACAAGGCGACGACCGTGACACTGGTGAACCAACGAGCAGAGTTCGTGGAGCGAGTGCGACTTCACCAGGCTGCCGCAGGACAAGACCGCCGACGGCTGGCGCTGACTCAACTGGTCGATGGTCGCGTTCGAGTTCTCGTTGGTACGGTCACGGCCGTCGACGCCGACCGGCAACACCTGCACCTGGATACAGCCCCCTTCCGTCTCGACTTCGATGTACTGGTTGTCGCGGTGGGCAGCGGCCCATCGCCTTCACCCATTCCCGGCATGGACGGCATTGCCCACACTGTCGCGCGTCCCGATGCTGCGGACCGGTTGCGAGCCGCCCTCGATCAGTTGCCTCAGGGGGCGATCGTCAACGTCGTGGGTGGCGGTTTGACCGGCATTGAGCTCGCGGCCGAACTCGCCGAGTCCCGATCTCACCTCGACGTGCGCCTGCTCACCACGGGTTCGCTTGGGCACTGGCTGTCGCCTCGCGCACGCGCACACCTCGGAGCCGGGATGGAGGGGGTCGGCGTGAAGGTCTACGACCACACACACGTGACGCGTGTAGAAGACGGCGTGATCCACACTGCAACCGGGAGGCGCGTCACATCCGATCTGACGGTGTGGGCCGGCGGCTTCACAGTGCCACCCTTGGCGACCGAAGCAGGAGTGGCCGTCGATCACACCGGCAGAGTAATCGTCGACGATCAACTGAGGTCGGTCAGCCATCCGAATATCTTCGCGGTGGGCGACGCCGCCGCGCGATCGAGGAGAGGCGTTGCAGGCCGGATGTCGTGCCAAACGGCCCTACCGATGGGTGCGATGGTGGCGCGGGTCATCGCGACTGACTTGCGAGGCACAAGCGTCACCGCGCCGCCCTCCCGGTATTTCTGGACCAATATCAGTATCGGTCGCCACGACGCCGTCACACAGTTCACCCGCGCAGACGACACTTCACTTCCGGTGGTACTCACCGGAACGGCGGCGGCAAGGTTCAAGGAGTTCATCACCCGCTCGACCGTGTTCGCCCTCGGCGGAGGCATCCGCTCGATCGCAAGCGAGCCTCGCGGGGCAGGGTGATGCGGATCCCTGCCGGGTGTCTGCTCGGCGACAATCGCATTCAGTGTTAGGAGGTGCTCATGGCTCACTTGAAGGAAGTCGTCGTTGACGCGTGGCATCCGGTTGCCCTCGCGAGGTTCTGGGAGGAGGTGCTCGACGACTTCTGGGTCGCCCCGTATGACGACGAAGAGATCGCGCGTCTCGCCAGCATCGGCCGCACCCCCGAGACCGACCCATCGGTTGCTCTCGTCGGCCCGGCGCTGTGCATCTACTTTCAAGAGCCGGAGCGGTCGATGGACCATCAAGGCAAGCTCCACTTCGACATTGTCGGTGGTCCGAGGGCCGAAGTCACCCGCCTGGTCACTCTCGGGGCTGAGATCGTGCAAGTCCACGCGCGCTACACGAAGATGCGAGACCCTGAGGGCAACGAGTTCTGCGTCCAGGACCCGGCCGGCACGGATTCCAGCACCGACCTGAGCGTCGAACGATGATCCCCCGCGAACCTCACGATGACTCAGCCCGGTAGCCGCTGGGGGTGAAGCCAAGCACACCGCGGAAGTCGCCGGTGAGGTGGGCGTGGTCGGTGTAGCCGAGTTCGGCGGCGATCGTCGCGAGGGAGGAGTCGGGGTGTTCGCGCACCAGCTGAGCGGCCTCCTGTAGCCGCCTGCGGCGGATGATGGCGGCGGGTGGCAGGCCGATGTATCGGTGCGTCATGCGTTGCAGTGTGCGCAGCGACACCGCGAGCCGGGTGGCAGCCTCGGCGGGGGTGTTTGCGCCGCCCTCGCCGATGAGCACTTCCGGCATCATGTTCGCGTGCCGAGCAACCGCTGAGACCTCACCTGCACGGTCGATGAGCCATTGCGCGAAGACTTCGACTGCTCTCTCACGTCGGTTGCTTGCCGTTCCCATCGCCGTGACAACCTTCTCGTACAGAGCGGGCGCATTCAGGGTTTGCTCGGTATCGACGAGCGCAGTCGGATTGGTTGACAGCACCCCTACGGCTGCGGGGCGTAGCAGCGCACCCACGGCCCAGCCACTACCTTGCAGCTTCCGTTCACCCACCCGCGTCGTCGCGCCGGTGAGCGTTACCCCGTACGGCTCGACGACGAGGTTCAGTGCGGGATAGCTGACGACCGTCTGAGGTGACACGACACCGGGTTCGAGGTTCCACTCCGGTATCCAGAACCACTGCACCAGATCTTCCGCAGCGCGTGGAGGCGCGAGGCGGTGGAAGGCAGGCAGTCGCGAGGGAAACAGCACCCCGCGCGAGGGATCGAACATAGCTCCAGCGTAGGTGAGCGGACGATGTGGCGCGCATCTCCAAGCGGCCGGCACTGTGACGATCCTACGGTGGCTGCATGACTCAGAAAGAAACGCCGAGCCGGGGCGTCACCGGCACATTCACCACCCAGGGTAGGCCCAACAGCATGACCTCGCTGACTCCCTTCCTCGCGCTGACAGATGCCGCTGGCGCGATCGAGTTCTATCGCGACGTGTTCGGCGCCCGTGTCATCGACATCACCGAGATGAATGGTCAGGTGGTTCACGCCGACCTCGACTTCGAACTCGGCCAACTGCAAGTGGGGGTCCCCAGCCCCGAGTACCACCTTGTGCCACCACCGGAAGACGACAAAGCCTGCTACTCGCTCGGGCTCTACGTTCCCGACGTCGATGCCGTCGTCGCGCGCGCGGTTGCGGCCGGCGCGATCGTTCGCGAAGAACCGTCGACCTTCGTCTCGGGCGACCGCTACGCCAGCATCCGGGACCCGTTCGGTGTGCGCTGGTCGGTCATGACCCGCATCGAAGACCTGTCCGAGGAGGAGAGTTCCCGCCGGGTCGCGGAGTGGGCCGCATCGTTCGCGTAATGCCAGCCGCGCCGCCTGACGTGCCGCAGCGTCTGCCCGTTCCACGCTTTCCTGGCGGAGCGTAAACTCGGGGGTGACAAGGGTTGTGGACGAGATGAGGTCTGGCGTGACCACCTACAACGATTTGCTTGGCAGCGGAGTATCCGACTGGGGTGGCGTTCTGGCGCACCGGAGCGACGCCGCAACGATCGATGCCGTGAGTGCCAGGTTCGTGGAGGCGGGAGTTCCCGTGGAGCTCGTGGCCGACACGCTGCGAGACGGTGGGGCTGCGCTGCATCGGGCGGCCACATCTGGCCGTTCGGACTGGATGGTGCCGTTCGGCGGTTTGCTTGCGGTGGCGCTGTTGGCCGGGGAGGTCGCTGCGTATTCTTCCCACCTGGTTGCTCGTGCTTCTGCCGTCCGCTCGGTTGCGGTGGACTCACTGCTCGAAGACTTCAGCGCCGTGTCGGTAGCGGCCGAACTCGGCGTGTCTCGACAAAAGGTGTATGAGATCGCCCGCGGCGGCGCGCGGCTGAGAGACGCAAGAGCGAACCGGCCATGACCAGTCAGTCCGAGGGAATGGGTCTCCCCGCATCCGACGCACCGTTACACCCGCTCGATATCGAGCAGGCGCGAGGCTATTACCTGGTTGCGATGCTTCTCCGGTTCTTCGTGTCTCCCACGGTCCTCCTTTCCGCGATGCTGTTGCTGTGGACGGTGAGCAACAATGCGCTGACGCCTGTCGTAGGGCCGATCATCGGGTTGACGCTTGTCGCCTACGTCGAACGAAGGTTCAGAACGGATGCTTGGGCATACATCCCGCGTCGGCGCCAGGACCTCGGCCGAGACGAACCGATCGGTCTCGCGTTGCTGGTACGCAGCGTTGAGGTCGCTTTTCTTGCCGGGACGGTGACGAGTTTCGTGTCCAGCGTGGGAGTTCGCCCGGTGCCGACGCGAGTCGCTTCCATCGCGCTCGGCCTGCTGCTCGGGCTGATCTTGATCGCGGTTGCGGCGCTGCTCTGGGATCGATCCGCACCCCGCGACCACCGCTTTGCGCCCGCACCCACACCAGTCGGCACCCTCGCCACAACGTCGACCCTCATCGTCGTTACCCTCGGTTCCGTCACCCTCGCCCGCCGGATCACCGTCGACATGCCCGAGACCTTGATCGGCTTCGCAATCCTCGCGGGTGCCACCACGCTCTGGCTGCTCCTGCGACTGATCCCCGCGCGGGTCCGCTGCCTCCCCGCCGGCATCGACCTTTGAACACCCTCGCGTCACCCCAGGGTTGACAATCGCGAGAGAGCGTGGTTCACTGATGTCAACCCTGGGATGACACTCGTCTTGGGGTGCCGAATCGAGGTGATCACACCATGCCAGTCATCAGCGTTGAATCGCTTCGCAAAACCTTTGGCGAGGTGGTTGCGATCGACGACCTCACCTTTGACGTGAACGAGAACGAGATCTTCGGGATTCTCGGCCCGAACGGTGCCGGAAAGACCACGACCGTGGAGTGCATCGCCGGCATGATCGCCCCTGACGGTGGTCAGGTGTGCGTATTGGGCGCTGACCCCGCCCGTCAGCGCCAGTTCGTGCGCGAACGCGTCGGGTATCAGCTCCAGTCGACCGCCTTGCCACCCGCGTTACGGGTCGGCGAAGCGATGGAGCTCTTCCAGGCGTTCTACGACTCGCCCGCCGATGTCGGAGCATTGCTCGACTTGGTTGGCATGACCAGCGAGCGACGTCGACCATTCGGGAAGCTCTCCGGTGGTCAGAAGCAGCGACTTTCCATCGCACTCGCACTCGTCGGACGGCCCCAGATCGCCGTGTTCGACGAACTCACCACGGGCCTCGACCCGCAAGGGCGCCGGGATGCATGGCACCTGATCGAACAGATCAGGGCCCAGGGGATCACGATCGTTCTCGTCACCCACTTCCTCGACGAAGCCGAGCGGCTCTGCGACCGGATCACGGTCATCGACAAGGGGCGGTCGCGGTTCATCGGAACCCCCCGGGAGTTGATGGAATCGACCAGCACCGACCAGGCGACCGCCCACCGACTCGAAGACGCCTATCTGCGGCTGCTCGACCACGAAAACGCCGACACAGGGACGGTGTGACATGCGACCCACGATGGCCCTCACCCGGGTCGAGACACTGCTATTCCTCCGCAACCCGACCAGCATCTTCATGGCGCTGCTGCCAGCCCTGCTGCTCTTGCTCCAGGCCTACGTCATCCCCGGAACCAGGAACCCGATCGGTGGCTCCGACCCGGCATTCGCTGCGCTTCGACCCATCGACTTCTTCGTACCGGTGGCGATCAGCGTGGCAATGACCAGCATCGCCATCACCAACTACCCCTCCTCGGTCGGCTCGTACCGAGAGACGGGCATCCTGCGTCGCCTCGGCGTCACCCCCGTCGGCGCACACCGAGTACTGCTCGCACAATGGGCGGTCAGCGGCCTGTCCCTCGCCTCCGCCGTTGCGCTGACACTCATCGTCGCCTGGCTCGCCATCGGCACCACCACGCCACGCAACCCGGTCGTTGCAGTGATAACCGTCGTCGTCGGCACAATCGCAATGATGTCACTCGGCTCGGTCATCGCAGCGATAGCTCCCAGCGCGCAAGCCGCCTACGGGCTCGGCTTGCTCGTGTTCATGGCCGCAATGTTCACCGCCGGGGTGTGGACACCCGGCCCGCTGATGCCAGATGCGATCCGCACCTTCTCCGCATACACGCCCATGGGAGCGATGACACAGGCACTCACGGATGCCTGGTACACGGGCACCGCATCCCTCACCCCATTCATCGTGATGACCGGCTGGGCACTGCTGACCAGCGTCTTCGCGGTGAGGGTGTTCCGATGGACATAGGCGGCCATCAGCTCCGATAGCGGACCGACACGCGAGATGGGCAACCGTGCTACAACGGGGTCCGACTCCAGAATCGGCGACGCGGCACTGAACAGCACCAGCACACCGTCGGCGATCCCTGCCCGCCCTCGTGCGGCACACCGGCTTGACCGACGGGAGCACCATCTTCCGGCCGACGGTGCGCACCTGCTTCTCACACGAGAGGCCAGGAGGTCGCCATGCCCACGTTCTTCGATTCGACTGCCGACGCCGCCGAGGCGTCCGAGGCCTTGCGGGGCTTGGCCCACGCGAGCCGGGGCTTCGATCAGCCCGCCCAGATGTATGGAGTGATCGGTGACCTATCCTCGGGGATGCGGTCACTGCGGCAGGCGCTCGACCAGATCGCCGATGCTCACGAGCGCAAGGCCGCGCACGCGTTCAACGACGCCGGCGACCACGAGGCAGGAGCGCGAAACGCACTCGCTGCTGCGGAAGAACTGCGTCAGGCAGCGAACCTCGTCGACCGGGCGTACGACCGGCTCGCGGAAGGGTTCATCGCCGCC
>NZ_JAVTWX010000052.1:0-12127 GCF_032229645.1 Brooklawnia sp. | reverse complement strand
GGTCGGCGACTCGACTACCCCAGACCCAGATCACCATGCATGAAGTGCTCGATTACCGGCGCAGTGATCCGGACTATCTCCTCACGCTTGGCCCTCGACATCGCGGGAAGCTTGATGCCGTGCCGCACCAGCACGATGCCGACGATTTGGGCGGCTATCAGCGAGGTGCGCAGCTCACGATGATCGGCGCGCACCGATTCGCTGATGCGTTTGAGGATGGTGCGAGTTATCACGTCGCGCACCGTTGCTGCCGCGCGATCGCTGGTCACCGCAGAACGTATCGCTCCCATGCCGATCATCCGGCGGCTCGGGCTTTCCCACAGATCGAGAGCGAACTCGACCAACTGATGTCCGTTCGTGATCGGACGGCCATAGCCTGGCATAGTCGCGAAGATCGTCCGGAAGACCTCGTCGAAGAGGGCGTCCTTGCTGCCGAAATGCCGGTAGATCAGCGCCGGATCGACGCCGGCGCGTTCGGCTATGGCGCGGGCTGTTGCTGTGGCGACACCATCGGTTTGGACGATCTCGGCAGTGGCCCGGAGAATGTCCTGCCTGGTCGTCGACTTTCCGGGACGGCGCCCCCGCGCTCGGGTGCTCACAGGCCCAACAGTGCCATGCACTCGTCGAGGCTCGCGCGGTCGGTATTGATCGTCGCGGGCAGCCGGACGAGCAACTGCTCGACCCGTTCGGGTGGTGTGCCGAGGACCCGCACGGAGGTGCCTGCCAGGCTGACCAGCAGGCCCGCGTCCAGCAGCGCATCGAATGCAGCCTGCCAGTCGGCCGCATCGACGGTGACCGCGCGGGTTCCCCCGATGATCTCGGCCTCGGTGCCCTCGGCGGCCAGCCGTCCATCGATCATGATCGCCAGCCGGTCGCATTGCGAGGCCTCGGTCATGTTGTGCGTCGTCACGAGTACTCCGGTGCCGGCTTCGGCCTGGGCTCCGATGATCTCCCAGAGCCTGGCCGATTCGAGCGGCCCGACACCCGAGGTCGGCTCGTCGAGGACGAGGAGTCCCGGACGATGGGCGAGTGCGAGATCGAAGGCGAGGCGGCGTTGCTGTCCGAGCGGCAGGTCGCGGACCGGAACGTCGCGGTACCCGCTGAGCGAGGGCGCACCTCCTGACTGCCCGAAGATCGCCGCGACGAATCCGGCATTCTCGCGCGGCGTCAGGTCGGCGTACAGGCCCCGGTTCTGTGGCACATATCCGATACGGGCGCGGCCGGCGCGCGACGGCGGATCGCCGAAGAGCAGCGATCGACCACCGCTCACCTCGAGGATCCCGAGCCCGCAGCGCATGAAGGTGGTCTTGCCGGCGCCGTTCGCGCCGAGCAGTCCAACGATCTCACCGGCGTTCACCTGCAAGCTGACGTCGCGCACCGCAGCGACCTGGCCGAACGATTTGGTCAGGGATGTGGTCATCAGAAGGGGAGTCATCGGCTGTGCTCCTCGGCCCGCAGAGCGGCCGCCACGACGAGATCGTGCAGGTCGGGCTGCTGTCTTGTTGCGTCGGCGGGTAGCACCGGTGCCCAGTGGTGCCACCAGCGGCCCCGCCGCCAGGCGAGCGCGCCTTGTCGTTCCTTGGCCGCCCAGAACGCGCCCTGGGCCGAGGCCTTCACCGCGGCGGGGGTGCCTCCGAGCAATGCGCGCCCCGATTCGAGAGCGAGGAACCGGCTGGCGCGTTCGGCTTCGTCCAGGTATGTGGTTGTGGTGATGACGGCTGCCCCATCGGCGGCGGCCCGGCTGATCAGCCGCCAGAGCTCGACCCGGCTGACCGGGTCGACTCCGGTGCTCGGCTCGTCGAGCAGCACGAGCTGCGGGCTGCCGACCAGCGCCATGATGACGCCAAGCTTGCGGCGCATGCCGCCCGACAGTGCCGAGGCCAGGCGATCGCGAGCGGGCTCCAGACCTGCTGCGGTGATGAGCTCTTCGGTGCGTTCGCGGAGCCGGGACCTCTGAAGACCAAAGGCGGTGGCCGAGAACTCGAGGTTCTGCCGCACGGTCAGATTCCCCCACGACCCGGCGGTGGCCGGGAGCATGCCCAACTCGCCCGAGGAGGCCGCCGACACTGTTCCGCTGTCGGGCCGGACGCGTCCTGCCAGCACCTTCAGCAGTGTTGATTTTCCCGCGCCGTCGCCCCCGACGATTGTCGTTACTGCGCCCGGCGCGGCGTCGAGGCTGACTTCGTCGAGCGCGAGCAGGTCGCCGAAGCTCACCGTGACATCGTGAACCGCGAACATCAGGCGGCCCTACGCGGGTGCTCGTGTTCGGCCGGGGCGCGGTGCGCTCGTCCGGCTTGATGCGGGGCCAGCGATCGTCCGAACCGGAGGATCGCCGTGGTGAGAATGACTAAGGCCATACCGGCCAGGATGAGCAGGCTCGGCCACAGATCGGAAATCCCCGCCCCGCGCAGCAGGACCCCGTGGGCGATCTTGATGAAGTAGGTGAGCGGCAACCCGTAGCCGATCCAGCGCACGCCCCAGGGCATGGCCTCAAGCGGGAAGACCATTCCCGACAGCAGGATCTGCGGGAACATGAAGAACAATGCGGTCTGGATCGACTGCCCGGTGGTCGTCGACAACGTCGAGGCCAGGACGCCGAAGCCCAAGACCACCAGCAGGAAGAAGGCTGCGCCGAGTGCATAGACCCAGACCGGGCCGTTGAACGGGACGTCGAAGAGCCACAGACCGAGCAGTGTGACGACCGTGATGTCTGCGGTGGCCAGCACGAAGTAGGGCGCGATCTTGCCGATGATGACCGCGGACGGCCGGATCGGCAGTACCGCGAGCTGCTCGATGGTGCCGGTCTCCTTCTCCCGGACCAGGCCGATCGAGGTGATGATGGTGCCGATCAATGCCATGATCAGGCCTGCGATCGCAGGCACCAGCACCCATGAGGTGGTCAGATCGGGGTTGAAGAGCACCTCGGATTGCAGCAACCCACCGCTTCGACCGACGGCGATCTGCACCGACTGCGCGGCGAACAGTGCCGATCCGTCGATGTAGGCGGTCATCGGCATCGCGGAGGTGTCGATGACCACATCGACTTGGTCGGAGCGCAGCAACTCTTCAGGATCCGACCCGTCGACATCGTCGGTCACGGCGAAGAGATCGGGCAGCCGGTCGGCGGCAGCAGTGGTGTTGCTGCCGACCAGGGCCGTTGAGACGTGTTCGACGTTGAAGTTCGCGGCATACCCGAAGACGACCAGCAGCAGAATGGGTAGCACGATGGTCATGGCCAGGGTGCGGCGGTCTCGGGTGAGTTCCCGGAACTCTTTGACGATCATGGCTCGCATGGCGTCAGCCTGGTGCCGCGCGGGCATGAAGTCAATCTTGTTGATTTATCGGGCCTTCGGGAGGGCTTGCTGGGTGAGCGTGACAGACTACATGCGATTCAGCCCGGTCGGTCCTGCTAATTCGATTTAGCGCGCCTGTCGACCACAAATCGCATGTAGTTAGTCACGCGCGTTGTATCAGCAACGAGGAGAACTCAGTCGAGCTGGCGTCGGGCAGCACCCTTGTCGGCGCTCTGGGCGAGCAGCGCGAAGATCTTCAGCGAGTTGCTGACCTTGCGGTCGCGATTCACCGGCTTCCAACCCAGTTCGTCCTGCTCGGCGCGGCGGACGGCCAACTCCTCGTCCGACAGTTCTACGTTGATCGAGCGCCCGGGGATGTCGATCGAGATGATGTCCCCATCGCGGACCAGGCCGATTGCCCCGCCACTAGCGGCCTCGGGGCTGATGTGGCCCAGCGACAGACCCGACGAGCCGCCGGAGAATCTGCCGTCGGTGATCAGTGCGCATTTCGGCCCGAGTCCCACGCCCTTCAGGTAGCTGGTGGGGTAGAGCATCTCCTGCATGCCGGGGCCACCCTTGGGGCCCTCGTAGCGGACGACCACCACATCGCCGGCCTCGATGCGTCCGGAAAGGATCGCCTCGACGGCTTCGTCCTGAGATTCGGTGACCTTCGCCGGACCACGGAAAACCCACTGATCGGCGGGCACGCCGGCGGTCTTGACCACGCAGCCATCGAGGGCGATATTGCCCTTCAGGATGCCCAGGCCGCCGTCCTTGGTGTAGGCCTGCTCGACAGACCGGATGCAGCCGTTCTCCGCATCCAGATCGAGGGAGTCCCACAACGCCGTTGCTGAGAACATCTCAGTAGTACGGACGCCGCCCGGCGCGGCATGGAAGAGCCGCTCGGCCGCCGGCACTGACATGCCGCCGCGAATGTCCCAATCGTCCAGGTAGCCCTGGATCGAATCGTGATGGATCGAATGCACCTCGGGGTCGAGCAGACCCGCCCGGTTGAGTTCGCCCAAGATCGCGGGAATGCCGCCGGCGCGGTGCACGTCTTCGATGAAGTAGTTCTTGGTGTTCGGAGCGACCTTGCAGATGCAAGGGACGTGGTGACTGAGCTCGTCGATGTCGTCCTGAGTGAAGTCGACTCGCGCTTCTTGGGCAGCAGCCAGCAGATGCAAGATCGTGTTGGTTGAGCCGCCCATCGCGATATCCATCACCATGGCGTTCGAGAACGCCTTCTTGGTGGCAATCGACAGTGGCAGCACGGACGCGTCGTCCTGGTCGTAGTAGCGCTTCGCGATCTGGACGATGGTGCGCCCGGCCTCTTCGAAGAGTTCTCGGCGCAGCGCGTGGGTGGCCAGCGTGGTGCCGTTGCCCGGCAGCGCCAGACCGAGCGCCTCGGTGAGGCAGTTCATCGAGTTCGCGGTGAACATGCCCGAGCATGAGCCGCAGGTCGGACAGGCAGCCTGCTCCATGCGCCACAGCTCGTCGTCCGAAACCTGCTGGTCGACGGCGTTGGTCATGGCGTCGATCAGATCGAGCCGGTGCGACTGGGAGCCGTCGTCCATGGTGACCGGACGCCCGGACTCCATCGGGCCGCCCGAGACGAAAACCGTCGGAATGTTCAGCCGTAGCGCGGCCAGCAGCATACCGGGAGTGATCTTGTCGCAGTTGGAGATGCACACCAGGGCGTCGGCCTTGTGACCGTTGACCATGTATTCGACCGAGTCGGCGATGATCTCGCGGCTGGGCAGCGAGTAGAGCATGCCGTCGTGGCCCATCGCGATGCCGTCGTCGATGGCGATGGTGTTGAACTCGCGGGCGATTCCGCCGGCCTGCTTGACCGCGTCGGCGACGATGGTGCCGACATCCCGCAAGCCGACATGGCCGGGTACGAACTGGGTGAAGCTGTTGGAGATGGCGATAATCGGTTTGCCGAAGTCTTCGTTGGTGAGCCCGGTCGCGCGCCATAGTGCGCGGGCTCCGGCCATATTGCGGCCGTCCGTGGTCGTGCGAGATCGCAGCTTCGGCATGATGAACCTTCCTTTGCCTTCCGAACAAGGCTAGCCGCCCGCCTGAAAGACGCCGGTTTAGGACGTCCTAAGCGAGATCCCGGCATGCCGTCGCGTTAGAAATCTGAGGACGCGTGCGAGCTCCGGATCTCGACTGCGGCTTCAGCGATCGGACGCGGGAACGGCGCGGGCTGCCGGTATGCGAGCAAGGAAGGGATACGCCGGATTGTGGTCCGGCCGGAGCGGACGCGGCGAAGCCCGAAGCGGCTCACGGGGCGAACTCGAGAAGGGCGCAGACGGCCGCCAGGGCTTCCGCCTCATCAATGCCGTCGGCGACGACCTTCACTGGTGTTCCTGAGCGGATCCCGAGGGCGAGTAGTTCGACCGCCCGAGCCAGCGAACTGCGATTACCCTGCGTCAAGATCCAGACTGATGATGAGTACTCGTCGGCCGTCTGGCAAAGCTCATGTACCAGCATGGCATGAACGCCTTGCGGATCGGCTACGACGACAGTCCGACTCATCATCGCTGGATCATTCCTCGATGGAGATGGTCGAGCCGACGTTCAGCGGCGGCGCATCACCCGAGACGTGCAGCGATCCGTCGAGCGACGCCTCGGAGGCACCGTTGAAGTTGATCGTGATGTGGCCCAAGCCGTCCAGGTTCTTGCGGACGACGCTGCCGACCGCAGTGATCGGGAACTCGACTCCGTCGATGACGAACTTCTGTCCGACCGCGATAGCCGCCGAGGTGGGAACCAGTCGAATGGTGTAGCAGAAGTCGGCGAGTTCTGGCGGTGCGCCGGCACCGAAGAGGATGTACATGCCCTGCGCGGCGAAAGCGTCGGCCTCGCCACCAATGGCCTCAACAGTGGTGCTGAAGATCGAAGTCATCTTAGGTCCTTTCGACCAATGGTTGGATGAGACAGGGCCCCCGACCGTGCGTGGGAGCCCTCTCTCAGATCAGGAGGAGTAAAGGCCGATCGACGCCAGCCAGGCAACCGCGACGCGCGGGACGCCGTTGACGAAGCGGGAGTAGAGCACTGAAGGCACGCCGATCTCGACGGTCTCGGGTTGCGCTTCTGCCAGACCTAACGCAACCGGGATGAAGTCACAGCCGTTCTGGGTGTTGATGGCGAACAGTGCCGGCAGCGCGAGGCTCGGGTGAACCGCACCCTTGCCGATCTCGACGCCGATCAGGGTACCGATGATCGAACCGATGACACCGCCTGGGCCGAGCAGCGGCGACAGGAACGGCAGCGAGCAGATGAGGCCCAGGGTCATCAGGCCGAGGCCCGAACCCACCAGGGGAGTCAGGAAGTGGGTGAACCAACTGCCGAATCCGGAGGCGTTGATGATACCGATCAGCATGGCGACGAAGCCCATGAACGGAATGATCGTGGTGATCATGGTCTGCACGGCATCGCGGCCCGCCTGGTAGAAGGTGGCGACGACCTTGCCTGCGCCCAGACCGATCTTCTCCAAGAGGTTCTTCTTCTTTTTCGTGGCGAGAGTCTCGGAGATCTTCTTGTCACCGGTGAACGTGACCTTCTCACCACGAGGGCGGGCAGCGTCAGCGGCGCCATCCGTGCCGGCAGCAGTGGCGTCAGCAGCAGCGGTGACAACCCCGGCGACTGCGGCGTCCTCCGCCAGGCGAACCTGGGCGGCACCCACCGAGGAGACGTAAATGCCCTCGTGGATGAACTGCGCGAGCGGTCCGGCCTTGCCGGTTGGCATGATGTTGATCGTCGGGATACCCTTCTTCGGGTAGAGCCCGCAGCGCAGGGTGCCTCCGCAGTCGATGACGACAACCGCGGTCTCCTCGTCCGGGACCGCATTGTTGAAGCCGTTGATGGCCTCCATGCCGGTCAGCTCGACGATCCTGTCCACCACATCGGGACGAGCGCCGCCGCCCACAATGTAGACGACCTTGTTCTTGGTCTCGGTTGGAGTGATCGTCAGAGGGCCGCCGTAGCCGCCGCTGCCCCGCTCAACGATGATCGAGTTGAAGCTCATGTCTTTGGTTTCCTCTTGTCTCGCGTGGCTCAGATTTCGGTGACGACTTCGCGGCTGAGCGTGACGCCCTGCTGCTTCTCGACCCAGCGGGTGATGAAATCGGTGACCCAGCCGCCGACGAAGTTCATCACGAGGCCGACGAGCAGGTAGCGAATAGCCAGCGGCGCGGTCGGCAGTCCCAACTGGGTGATGCCATTGGCAATGCCCAGCCAGATGAATAGCTCCCCCGGGTTGATGTGCGGGAAGACACCATTGCTGGTGTGGCAGAACTGCATGCCTGCGGCAGCGTAGGACGGCTTGTAGCACTCCGGGAGAAAGCGGCCCAGCGACAGCGCCATCGGATTCGCCAGCATGAATGCGCCGAAGAACGGCAACAGCATGTAGCGGCTGACTGGGTTGCCGGAAGCCTTACGGGCGAACGCATTGATGCGGTTCTCGCCGATTAGGCCGATGAGCGAGTTCATGGCGATGAGCAGCATCAGGACGAGCGGCACGATTCCGCCCATCCACGAGATGAAGGTTTCAGCGCCAGCCTGGAAGAGGGCAATGAACCACTCCGCCCCCTTGACAAGGTAATTCATCGAGTAACTCCTTCTGTACGAACCACGCAGATCTTTGCGTGGGGTGCCCGGACAGCAGCCGGTTGTGCAGACTTCTTCTTTCTGCTCATCCGGCTCATCAGGCGGATCAGAGGGCCGGGCGGCTCCTCAGGGATCTGACCCAGCTGAACAGTGAGCCAGTTGTCGCGTGCATTCAGCACTGCCAGCCGCAAGCCCTTCGCGAGGCGTTTGGTGGGACCGTCGCCGATTTCGCTGACAGGTAGTCCCTCGAAGCCCTTGATCGGCTTGAAGCGGGCAAATACGGTGAGGCCGGTCATTCCTTCGGCTTCACGGACGATTCCCTCATTGTCGATGAGGAACATTGCGATGGCACCAGCGCTGACTGCATTCTTGCGCTTGCCGATGGCCACCTTCCCCCGCCTGCGGAGACGCCCGTAGGTTGAGGAGAAGTCCTTGAGTTGAAAAATCGAGAGCCCAAGCTGCGCCAGGTACGCGATGCCTAGCACGATGAGCAGAAACCAGAAATTCATATCCCGTCCTGTCATTACGGGTAGAGGGTTGGAGGCCAGGTGAGTGGGCTATTGGTCATGTGGAGAAAGAACTGTTCGTACGAGGTGTATCGGGAGATCCGGTCGAGCCCTGCCCGGTCGGAGGTCAGCCGGATGATCTCCTCGTAGATGTCGATCAGGATGGTGTCGTCGTAGTCCGACTTCTCGGGTACCCCGAGTAGCACGATTATCCTGAGCCCTTCATCGTCACTGCCGCGGGGGATCACCCCGATGGCCAGGACAATCTGGTCAGCTCCTTTGGGCAGGGTGGTGTGTGGAAACGCCAGATAGGAGTCGATCGCCATGGACGACCGGCGTTCGCGCTCGGCCAGTGTCTCGCGGAAGCGTTCGTTCACGTAGCCCAACTGGATCAGGTGATCCAGCATCAGATCGAGGTTCTCGCGGTAGTCCAATTCGGGTGACAACTTGATGAAACGATCGCGGTCCAGCAGGTTCGCCAGCAGCGAGCGGCTTCCGGCTCCCAGCGGGATGCTGGCGTTGCGGTCGAAGCGCAGTCTGTTGATATGGCCCAGCAACTCGTCCCGGTCGAAGACCTCGGCTAGCTGAATCACCGGCGCGGCGGTCTGTAGCGGTGCCAAGGCTGTCGAGATGACCAAGTCGAAGTCGTTCAGAGTCCCCGGTGTTGCCTCGTCCAGCGAATACAGCGAAAAGTCCGTGTCGTCGGCCATCACCTTGGCGACCTGCAACTGGACGAGTCGCGCCGAGACACGCCCGACATCGCTGACCACGGCGACCCGCAGCGCCACGGCACAGGCACGGCGCTGCTCTTCGAGGAAGACCTGGAAGTAGCTGGTCAGCAGGCTCACCTCGACCAGAGGCACCTGCACCTGTCTCTCGCTCGGTGGCCTGGGCGGCGATGGTGGCCATCCGGAAAGCGACCGGATAGGCGGTGCTGAGGTCAGTGAGGGCCCGGTAGGGCAACCGGATCCGGAAGCGGAGCCGGTTGATCATGAACGCCAGATGATGGGAGAACTCCTGCAGCATGGCGGCCGGCGGAATGCGGATGTCCATCTCGGTCTCGATCTGATCCAAGATGAGCTGGACGATATTCCGGACGTCGTCGTCGGCTGCGGGCTGCAAGGTGAGCCGCTGATCGTCACGCGGCGTCCGCATTCCGACGACGGGAAGCGAGAGGAAGATCGCCTCAGCCGGATTGACCTCTATCTGAAGCAGCGCCGCCGCCTCATCGGTCACGAGTCGTCCGAACCGATGGGCCGGCAGTTCGCTCGCCGCGTCGTAGATCTTCGGCAAGGTCCCCAGTGGGTGGCCCGTCAGCATCCGGTCGACCATCACGATGTACCAACGGCGCGCGTTCTCGGCGACGTTGTGACCCAGCCTAAACTGCTGTATGGCCTTGTCGAGAGGCAGAGTGAGTTCGTCGTCGATCGGATAGCCCGAGTAAACGGTGTCGTAGTGCCAGTCGAGCACCAGCAACCGGATCCCGAGTTCGTCGCCGCGCAACTCCAGCCCCGCATGCGGCCGTCCGACGACGGTCACACCGTAGGGCGCACCCTCCTCACGCAACTGAGCGAGGTCGCCCAGCACGGTCGAGCGGCTTGTCGACATCTCGCGGGCGAGTTCGTCGCTGATCACCGGACGATCGGCCCGCAGCAGCCTGGCGAGCGTGTACCCCGCCCGCGTCCGCGGATCATTGAATGACCGCGGTGTGTCGACGAACTGCGCGCGAAGCCTGGCGTAGCGATCTCGATCAACCACCCAGAGGCGGTACCGCCCGTTGTCGAGTCGGATATAGGCCGCACCCGCGAGTTGCTGGTTGATCTCTTGGATGTCATTGGCAATCGTCTTGGCACCGACTCCGAGGCAAGTTATCAGAGCCTCGCAGTTGGCAGACAGATGTCTTTCCAGCTGAGTGAGTATCACTGCTCGACGGTTCATGAGTTTCACCGGTCCATGACGGTCCTGCGCTGCTGCCTGCGGAGCCCTGCATCACTCTCGTTCGGACGAGCGACGGGTGGGGGGCTGGCTCCCGACAACATGACGCGTCCGAATTAGCCGCGCGACTTTCCGCCGGTTACGGTGAGGGTCGTCCCGGTGATGTAGCTCGAACGATCGGAGACCAGGTAGCAGACCACATCGGCGACCTCGTCCAGTTTGCCTGGGCGGCCGATCGGAATAGCCCTCGCGTAGTCGGGGGAGAGGTTATCGACGGTGGTGTTGCGGGTGTAGGCCAACGCTTCGTTGTAGGCGGGGTTGCGCAGACCGGTCGGCTCCAGGATGCCAGGCGCGATGCCCACGACGCGGATGCCCAGCGGGCCGAGCTCCTTGGCCCACGACAAAGTGAAGCCGTTGACGGCGCCCTTCGACGCGGAGTATGCGGATTGGCCCTTCGAGCCCTCGGTGCCGGCTTCGGAGGTGACGTTGACGATGGTGCCAGCTCCGGCCTTGACTAGGCGGCGGGCAACGGCCTGGGCCACCAGGGCGGCGCCCTTCACGTTGATGTTGAACATGAAGTCGAAGGACTTGGTGTCCAACTCGTACTGCGGGGCCTCGCCACGCACGTCGACGAGCAGGCGGGGCAAGTTCACGCCGGCGTTGTTGACCAGGGCGTTGACCTCGCCGAGCTCTTCGCAGACACGAACCACCGCAGCTTCCACCGCCTGGGGGTCGGTGACATCGACCTTCAGGTTGAGCACGCCGGTCTCGGGATCGACGCCGTTTTCGACCGAAATGTCGAAACACGCGACCTGAGCGTTCGCGGCCCGAAGACCCTGGACGATGTGTTTACCGATGCCGGAGTTTCCGCCGGTGACGATGACGATCTTGTCTTCGATGCCAAGCCAATTATTCGACATTTTGCCTCCATTGCCATGTCTGATCGTTACTACGAGGCTAAGTGGGGCGATCGGCAAATGTCAGCCTGGAATCCGCTGACGCATTTCTCTGGTTTGGAAAAGAATCGGGCGAATATTCGCGCCATGCTTTGACGCCAGGGTGGGCCGGCTTAGAGGTCGGCCTGCGACGATTCTCGGCCGACTGCCGGTTTGTGTCCAAGGAAGCGATGCGCCGGGTCGTCGTCCGACCGGAGAGGACGCGGCGAAGCCCGGGATTCGCGTGGGTGGACGGATCCCGGGCTCACGGGCCGCGTGAGCGCCGGCCTGTGCAATGACGGACGATCGATCAGGGCATGGCGTGGATCGATCGTCCAAGCGCTGCAAGCACCGACTCGTGCATCGCCTCGGACACCGAGGGGTGCGGGAAGATGATCTCGGCCATCGACTCCGCGGTGGCTTCCAAACCATGTGCAACCGAGAATCCCTGGATCAGCTCCGTGACTTCGGGCCCGACCATATGAGCCCCCAGCAGCTCCCCGGACTCCGCGTCGAAGATCGTCTTCACGAACCCGCTCTCCTCGCCCTGTGCCAACGCCTTGCCGTTCGCGGCCAGGTCGAAGACTCCGATCTCCAGCGGCCGCCCCAGCCCGCGCGCCTGCTGCTCGGTAAGGCCGAGGCTCGCGATCTGTGGACGGCTATAAGTACACCGCGGAACGAACGCTCGATCCAACGGTCTGACGTCGGCCACCCCGGCGAGGTGGTCCACGCAGACCAGCACCTCGTGACTGGCCTTGTGCGCCAGACAGGGCCCACCGGCGACGTCCCCGATCGCGTAGAGTCCGGCCACCGACGTGCGGCACCACTGGTCGGTGACGATGAA
>NZ_JAVTWX010000051.1:0-12434 GCF_032229645.1 Brooklawnia sp. | reverse complement strand
CGACAGGTCGCAGAGATGTCGGCACCCGGTGCCAGACTGGAGTCATGCGCATGCAGGTCTTCGGTCCACCCGAAAGCTGGCCGAGCCAGGACTTGATCGCCTTCAGCGACGAGTTCGACCTGCCCATGACCCTGGCCGCCTATTGCTCCGGCGCGTTCCCGATGCCGCTGCACGAGGCCAGCTTCGACGCGCGGATGGGTTGGTGGTCGCCGATGCGCCGCGGGATCATCGATCTGGACGACCTGCGGGTCACTCGCAGCCTGATCAAATCGGCCCGCCGCTTCACGACGACCGTCGATGCGGCCTTCGACGATGTGCTGGCTCGATGCGCCGATCCGAAGCGTCCCTATGGCTGGATCGACGACGACATCCGCGAGGTCTTCACCCAGGCTCATCGCGAGGGCATCGTGCATTCGGTGGAGACCTGGGACGCTTCCGGCCGGTTGGTCGGAGGTCTCTATGGGGTGAGCCTGTGGGGATTGTTCGCGGGGGAATCGATGTTCCACGATCCTGCCGGCGGCAGGGACGCGTCCAAGGTCGCCTTGGCACGGCTGGTCGGCGAGTTGCGCAATCGTCCCGACGGCACCGCCTTGCTCGACGTGCAATGGCTGACGCCGCATCTGGCCAGCCTGGGTGCGAGCGAGATATCGCGGGACGACTACCTCGAACGCCTGGACGTGGCGCTTCAGGCCGCACAGACGGCCTGGTCGGCGCGTCGGCTGCCGGGCGATTGGCAGCTGAATCGCACTGCTTAGCGTCGACGCGATATTCTGTTCGCAGTTGCTCCCGGAGGAGGTCAGGTGGCTCGCGGGAACCTTGTCGACGCGACAGCTGTTGAGCTGATCGACCGCATTCTGGCAGGCGATTTCGGCCAAGGTGCGCTGCCCAATCAAGAGACGCTCGCCCGCGATTGCGGGGTCAGTCGGCTGACCGTGCGCGAAGCGATCAAGGGCCTGGAGCAGCGGGGAATCGTCCGGGTGGAGCACGGCGTGGGTACCTTCGTGGTGCCGACCGGTCATTGGCGCGATATCGACGCGATCGCCAGGCTGCAGCGTTTGGATCCCAAGGGCACCGGGGTGTCGATGCAGTTGATCGAGGTGCGCCGGATGATCGAGATCGGCGCTGCCGAGCTGTGTGCGGTGCGGTGCTCGGATTCGCTGGTGGACGAGTTGCGTTCCCGTGTGCAGCGGATGGAGGCAGCGGCGACGATCGGGGACGTCAACGCGTTCGTCGATGCCGATATCGAGTTCCACGACATCATCCTGGACGGAACGCAGAACCCGTTCGTTGCCGCGATCTTCGATCCGATGCGTCCGACTCTTGAGTTCTCGCGGACGCAGACCTCCGCCGTCCCGCAGATCCGCGAACACGCGATCGGCGAGCATCGCGGTGTGCTGGGCGCCATTGAAGCCCGCGATCCCGAAGCGGCGCGACAAGCGATGACGTCTCATATGGATCAGACCCAGCACGACCTCGAAACCTACGTGCTATCGCGCTGAACCGAAGCTGTGCGGGCATCGGGCAGTCTCTTGCGATTCGTCCTGCGATCCCGTTATGATGCTGGTCATCAGATATCTGATGACCAACTCAAGGGAGAGTCATGCCGATCAGTTTCGAAGCGTTGCTCGCGGGGTACCCACCAACAGCCGAGACCCCAGCGGACGAAGTCGCGGCCGCCGCGGCAACAGATCGCCGGGTCTTCGTCGTCCTCGACGACGATCCCACCGGCACCCAGTCAGTGGCCGACCTGCCGGTGCTCACCGACTGGAGCCCCGAATCCATGGAGTGGGCGCTGACGCAGGATCGTCCGGCAG
This sequence comes from Brooklawnia sp., assembly GCF_032229645.1. Lineage (NCBI taxonomy): Bacteria > Bacillati > Actinomycetota > Actinomycetes > Propionibacteriales > Propionibacteriaceae > Brooklawnia > Brooklawnia sp. Next base: position 10,620 of record NZ_JAVTWX010000051.1, on the reverse strand, counting down.
TCTACGTGATGACCAATTCGCGCAGCCTCGATCCGAACGACGCCGCTCAGCGCAACCGCGAGGTCGCCGCTGCAGCATTCGAGGCGTCTGATCGCACCGGAATCCGAGTCGACTTCGTCTCTCGTTCAGACTCGACGTTGCGCGGGCACTTCCCGCTCGAACCGCGGGTGCTGGCCGAGTGTATCGCCGATCACGACGGCGAGCGCGTCGACGGCATCGTCGTCGTCCCGGCCTTCGGCGATGCCGGACGCATCACCGTCGGCGGCATCCACTACGCCGGAAGCATGGCTGAGGGATTCACGCCCTGCGGTGAGACCGAATTCGCCCGCGACGCCACCTTCGGCTACCACAGTTCGCGGTTGGCTGAGTGGATCGAGGAGAAGAGCGGCGGCGCGATGGCGGCGTCCTGGGTGATCGAGATTCCGCTCGCCGAACTGCGCACCGATCTGGACGCGGTCGTCGCCCGGCTGCGTAGCGCGAGCAACGAACAGCCGATTGCCCCCGACATCGTGGACGAGAACGACCTGCGGCGTCTTTCGCTTGCTCTCCAGCAAGCTGAGGACGCGGGCAGCCGGTTCATCTACCGGGTGGGGCCGCCGTTCGTCCGCGCCCGGATCGGCCAGGAGGTGCATCCGCCGCTGGAGGCCGACGATCTCGCAGCGATCCGCAAGGGCGGACGTGCCGAGAAGTCGGTCGGTGGCCTGATCGTGGTTGGCTCGCATGTGCAGCAGACCACCCGGCAACTCGATGCGCTACGCGCGTTGCGCAAGCCAGTCGAGTTGGAGATCGACGTGCGCACTGTGCTGTCGGATGAGCGCGATTCGCACCTCGACAAGATCGTCGGCCAGGCGGTCTCTCGGCTCGCTGAGGGCAATGTCGTCGTCCGTACCTCACGCACCCTGGTCACCGGTTCGGACGCCGCCGATTCCCTCGCCATCGCTCGGGCCGTCTCCGGCGCCGTGGTCGAAATCGTCCAGCGGGTGCTGGCTGTCTGCCCGCCGCGCTTCGTCATCGCCAAGGGAGGTATCACCTCAAGCGACGTAGCAGCGCGTGGCCTGAGCATGACGCGGGCATTCGTCCGTGGCCCGATGCTGCCGGGCATCGTCTCGTTGTGGGAGCCGGTCGCCGGGCCGGCCCGAGGCATTCCGTACATCGTCTTCGCGGGCAATGTCGGCGATCAGAACTCGCTTGCCGAAGTCGTCGACAAGCTTTCCCGCTAGTTCTCACCAACCATCACCACCCGATCAAAGGAGATCACCATGTCTACATCAGCCCAATCACATACCGTCGCCGTTCTCGGGCTCGGCGCCATGGGCCTGCCGATGGCCGGCTGGCTCGCATCGCAGGGCCTTCCCGTCCGGGCTTTCGATATCGCAGCGGTTCGCCTTGAGCTGGCCCGTGAGGCCGGCGTCGAGGTCTTCGGCTCAGCTGTCGAGGCCGTGGCCGGTGCCCATCTCGTGCTGGTAGCAGTCCGCAACCAGCCTCAGCTCGAAGCGTTGCTGTGGGGCGAGGGTGGTGTCGCGTCCTCGCTCGGCAAAGGATCTGCCATCGTTGTGACCTCGACCGTCGGCATCCGGGCTGTTCAGGATGTCGCCGCCAGGCTCGCCGCCGACGGCCTCGAGCTGATCGACGCCCCGGTGTCGGGTGGCCCGGTTCGCGCCGGCAACGGTGACCTGTTGATGACCGTCGGCGCAACCGACCAGGGCTGGGCGCTGGCCGAGCCGATCATGCAGACGCTCGCGTCCAATCTGGTGCGGATCGGCGATCAGCCGGGCGATGGACAGAAGATGAAGACCGTCAATCAGCTGCTGTGCGGCGTCCATATCGCGGCGGCGGGCGAAGCCTTGGCGCTGGCCGGCAAACTCGGCCTTGACAAGGCAAAGGCCCTGGATGCGCTGATGTCGGGTGCGGCCGCATCGTTCATGCTCGGCGACCGCGGGCAGCGGATGCTGCAGGCTTACGACGAGGATGGTGCCGAGGTCAAGAGCCGCCTCGATATCTTCGTGAAGGACATGGGCATCGTCGCTGATGCCTGCCGCTCAGTACATCTGGCTGCGCCGGTCGCCGCTGCCGCCGAGCAGCTGTATCTGCTTGGCGAGGCCCAAGGCAAGGCCGCGCAGGACGATTCGTCGGTCATCACCGTCGTTGCACCGCAGGAGGGCTGAGATGAGCCAGGGGTATCTGCTCGGCCTCGCGGTCGTTGCGATCGCGGTGCTACTGGTTCTCGTCATAGCCTTCAAGCTCTCGGCGTTCGTGGCATTGCTGCTGGTGTCGATCGGCACGGCCCTTGCCGGCGGACTCGCTCTGGATCAGGTGATTCCGACCCTGACCGGTGGCATGGCCAAGACCCTCGGATCTGTCGCAATCATCGTTGGACTAGGCGCGATGATGGGCAAGATGATCGAGGAGTCGGGCGGTGCTGAACGCCTGGCCGCTGCCTTCACCGGGAAGCTCGGCGTCAAGCGCGTCATCATGGCCGTCACGGCGGCCGCGTTCATCTTGGGTATCCCGGTCTTCTTCGATGTCGGCTTCATCATCTTGGCACCGATCGTCTTCGGATTCGCGAAGGTGGCGGGCATCAACCCGCTGAAGATCGGCCTGCCGGTCGGCATCGCGCTGCTCGCGGTGCACGTGGCGGTACCGCCACATCCCGGTCCGGTCGCAGTAGCCGCGACTCTGGGCGCCGACCTGGGGCTGATGACCATCATCGGTATCGCCTGCGGCATTCCGATGGCCGTGGTGGGCTACTTCGTCTCCCGCAAGATGAAGCTGGACAAGGTCGAGATCGGCGCATCGCCGGCGGCTGCGGCCATGCGTGGCAGCGTCGAGGACATCACGTCGCGTCCGGGTCCCGGCGCCGGGACGGTACTCGCCATCATCTTGATTCCACTGGCACTGATCATGGCAGGCACCACCGGCGCGCTCTTCGTCCCAGCGGGGTCACTGGCGCAGCGTGCGCTGTCACTGGTCGGGGCACCGATCTTCGCGCTGCTGGTCGGCGTGGCATTGGCATACTTCCTGATCGGCTCGAAGGAGAAGTGGGGTCTGGCCAAGCGCAGCTCGGTCCTGGACTCGGCGCTCGACACGGTCGCGATCATCATCTTTGTCACCGGTGCCGGCGGCGTCTTCGCGAACGTGCTGGTCGAGACGGGTGTCGGTGCGGCGCTGTCGGACCTGCTGATCGGAGTGGGGATGCCGGTGCTGCTGATGGGCTACGTCATCGCCTTGGCCTTGCGGGCGGCGCAGGGGTCGGCAACTGTCGCCTTGCTGACCACCGCGGGCTTGATGGTTTCGGCAGTACAAGCGGGCGGTTTCAGCTCGATGCAGGTGGTACTCATCGCGCTAGCCATCGGATTCGGTGGCTTTGGTCTGTCGCACATCAACGATTCTGGCTTCTGGATCGTCACCAAATACCTGGGGCTGTCGGTCGCCGACGGCCTGAAGACCTGGACGCTGCTGACCACGATCTGCAGTCTGGTCGGCTTCGGGGCAGTGTGCTTGCTCTGGTTGATCGCTTGACCTACGGATCCTGACACCCGCGTACCTCCTCGAACCACAGCGGTCGGCGGCCTCGTCCCGTCGGCCGCTGCGTTGCGTGTGGGTATTGGCCGGTGCTGGCTTCTGGGCGAAGATAGCTAGAAAGCCCGGCACGCACAGGAGGCGAGATGCCAGAGTTGCCCCAGGTCGAGGCGTTGCGCGGCTGGTTGGACGCCAGACTGCCAGGTCGAGTGATAGCGGGCATCCAGCTGGTCGACTTCGCCGCCCTCAAGACCTTCAAGCCGCCACTGAGCGCGCTCGTCGGATTGGAGATCGCGGGGGTTGCGCGGCACGGCAAGATGCTCGACATCGATGTCCAGGGCGTTCATCTGGTCGTCCACTTCTCGCGGGCCGCCTGGCTGAGGTGGAAGGATGAGCAGCCGTCCACATCCGCCCGGCCCGGTAGGGGGCCGCTCAGCTTGCGGCTCATACTGGACGACGGCTCCGGCTTCGATCTCACCGAAGCAGGTACCCGGCGCAACCTGGCGATCTGGGTCGCCGACGATCCGCAGCAGATTGGCCAGGTGGCCTCGCTCGGGCCGGATCCGCTCGGTGAGGAGTTCACCCGCGAGGCATTCGATCAGATCATGGACGCCGCAGGCAGGTCTCAGATCAAGGGAGTGTTGCGAGACCAGCGCGTCATCGCCGGTATCGGTAATGCGTACAGCGATGAGATTCTGCATGCGGCGAAGATGAGCCCGTTCACGCCGGCGTCCGCGCTCGATGAGGCAGGTCGGCAGCTGCTCGTTGATCAGATCGAGGCGGTGCTCGCCGACGCGCTGGAGCGCTGCCGGGGTCTACCGCCTGACAAACTGAAAGACGACAAACGCCAGGCGATGAGGGTGCACGGACGTGCCGGTGAGACCTGCGCTGTGTGCGGTACCACGATCGCTCAGGTCAGCTTCGCTGATTCCTCGCTGCAGTACTGCCCGGGTTGCCAGACCGGCGGCAAGCTGCTTGCGGACCGTCGGATGAGTAAGCTGCTGCGCTGATCGCCGGGTGCAGACCGTTACCCAAGATCATCCCGATGAGGACTCGGGGAAGGGAGCCATTCGAGCTCAATGCGGACAAATATGGCCTTGTCATCGCATGGTTCGGAGTATCTACAGTGAACACACAGCATCAGCACTGGTACACCTTACCGGCGGCGGATTGGATCGACTCATCGGAAGAATTCTAGGAGGCGACGATGAGCGACGATGAGTATTGCGGTCTCGGAGTGGTGCTGGACGGTTCCGCGCACGAGGATGCGGCGGCCCGCTGGGCAGCCGGCTGGGCCGAGCAAAGCCATCACCACCTGAGTCTGATCGAGCCGAGCGAACCCGCGTTGCCGCAGACCTCGCACGCTCACCATTACGCGCGCCGGCTCGCCGATGAGCTCCGCTTCACCCATCCGGGTCTGACCGTTCAGCACCGCAAGATGCACGGCGGGCCGGACGCAGCGATGGTGCAGGTCTCACCGCGTTGCACGGCGGTGGCGGTACCGCGTCCCTCGGGCGACCGCCGTTCGGCGAGCGCCAGGCTTGCCGTGCCTCGCTGCCCGCTGGTTGTGGTCTCCGACGATCTGTCTCTCACCCAGACGGTGAGCCTGATCGTCGACCCGCGTCAGGCCAGCTACGCGCCGACCGCGTTCGCTTTCGCCTATGCGGCGAGTTGCGGCAGCGATCTGCAGGCCGTGCTGGTCGGGAGCGAGGCCGAATCGGACCCGGGGGAGCAGGTCCTTGAACGGCTCGCAATCTGCTATCCCTCGGTGTCAGTGGCCACCAGCGTGTTGTCCGGCTGGGGAGGGGTCGCCGATGAGGTCGCAGGCTCCCAGTTGGTCGTCGTGGGCAGTTGGGTGGATAGCCGCGGGCAGCACCGAATCGATCACGGTTTTCTCGTCTCGGACGCGATGGCCGATGTGGATTCGCCGGTGGCGCTGATCGCCCACGAGCAGGCGGCCTGATCCAGGTTTGAGTATTCAGGTGCCCCCGATATCCTGAGCGGCATGCGGGGATTCTTCGGCCCAGAGGGTACGTTCACCCATCAGGCCTTGTTGACGTTGGGGGACGGCCCGGCGGTGGCCTTCCCGACCGTCGCTCGGGCATTGGACGCGGTGCGCAGCGGAGACGTCAGCGCCTCCTTGGTTCCCATCGAGAACTCGATCGAAGGTGGGGTCAGCGCGACCCTCGACTACCTCGCTCTGTTTGACTCGCCGCTGCAGATCGTGAAAGAGGTCGTCATTCCGGTCTCCTTTGATCTGTGCGTGCGCCGGGGGACCAGCTTCGGCGAGATCAAGCGGATCATCAGTCACCCGCATGCGATTGCTCAGGTCCGAGGCTGGTTGGACGCCCAGTTGCCCGAGGCCGTCATCGTCGAACGTGGCTCGACGGCCGGAGCCGCGCAGACCGTCGCAGACCCCGAATCCGGGTTCGATGCGGCCGTCTGCGCCAAGGTGGCCGGCGAGCTCTACGGCCTGGCCAGCCTGGCGTCCAATATCAGTGACAACGACCAGGCCGCGACCCGATTCGTGCTCGTCACGAAGCCTGGGCCCAGCCCCGAACGCACCGGCTATGACAAGACCACGCTGGTCGCCTACATGCGCCAGGATCAGCCCGGTGCCCTGCTCGAGATTTTGCAGCAGCTGGCCTCGCGGGGGGTCAACCTGTGTCGCGTCGAGTCCCGGCCGACCAAGAAGATTCTCGGCGACTACTGCTTCAGCATCGACGCCGAGGGGCACGTCTCGGATGCCCGGCTGGCCGAGGCGTTGATGGGCTTGCATCGAGTCTGCAAGCGGGTGGTCTTCTTGGGCAGCTATCCGCGCGCCGACGGCAAGGAACCCAAGGTTCCATTCGGCGGACGTGATACTGACTACCAGTCGGCGCTGGAGTGGCTGCGGCAGGTCAGCCCCGAGATCCCGAAGCTGCCCTACGACCGTCGCTGAGCGCTCGCAAGGTGGGATAGGGAACCAGGGCCGACACTCAGAAACTCGGTGGCCAAGCTGCGCTCATGGTCTCGCAAATCGTCAATGGTGACACCGTCGAGGTCAACCCAAGGCTAATAACACACCCTACTCACGACTTTGACGCGACCCTGGAATGCACTATCGGCCAGCGCATTCTTGCCGTGACGTCGGGGGATACGGATCGGGGATAAGAAACAACGCACTTGCCAGCCGGTGGCGTCCGCTCATCTAGCCTATTCGCGACAGCCACCTAGGTGTTGGGCGTGGTGGCTTCTTTCGAGAGGAACCCGTTATGTGCAGGCCGCGTCAGGCCCTCTACTCTGCCCCCTTCAACGAGGATTGGGACAATTCCACTCTTGACCTATTGGACGAGGCAGTCGCGGCCACCGGATTGAGACCGCTCGTATTACTTCCGAACGATATCCAGATCGAAGAATATGAGCACCGCTGGGAAGTCAAGTTTGGTGCTGAGGCATGTCGAGCTCTCGAGGCGTTGGGGGAGCCTGGTGCCTGCGCCAGACTCGTGCTCTGTGATTTCGCTCCGTCGGTGTCATCCGGGGACAGCGGACTACTGCCGGCGTTGAATGCGGTGCTGGCCGAAGGCTGGCCGAAAGATTCTGCACTCGTCGTCTGCATTCCGCAGACAGTTCCTTCGTGCTCGTGCTCTGCTGGAGATCCGCATTTCTGGTCGTTGACGGGGATCCCTGCGTTCGCTGCAGACGATCCGCAAATAGTCCAAATTGATGAATGCGGCCTGTCATTTCCGCGCCGGCCTGAGACCCCTGAGCGATGCCATTAGGCCCTTCTACTGCCTGTGATGCGGTGGCAGAAGAAGGAAGACGGATTCCGGGGGTGAGACGATTGGGAACCGAAGAGGGGAGAATTCCCAGCACCTGCGGCGAGCGTGAACGAACAGCCCGGCCCTGGTTCCAGCAGTTGCCAATTCAACGACCGCGATTCGCCAAATTGTGGGACGACCTTCCTTCGCTCACCATACTCGCGACAACGCCGGGCTGGGGAAAGACAACCTGGATGAGACAATGCGCAGACCATCTCGCGCCCGAGAAGGCGACGTGGGTGCGCAGTGTCGTCGAACTCCGGAGAATGCATGCAGAATGTGACAGTCAACCGGAGAATGGATTGCTCTTTATCGACGGGCTCGAAGCAGATCTCAGCGTCGACCCAATGCTATGGGACCTAGTTCTGGGCCTCGCGGCAAATACGGGCAATCGCATTGTGGTGTCGTGTTACGACGTACCATCGCGAGTGCGCGCAGAGGCTCTCGTGCTCGACGAACGTAATCTGGCCTTCGACGATCGCGCGAGAATTGCGCTCCTCGAGCTTCTCCACGCTGGAAATCTTGGCCTCGACATGTTCGTATTTCCCGAAAGTATGAGAGGCTGTCCGTGGATCATTGGGCGTGATCTCTCGAGATTCCACCGGGGGGCTGATGATCGCTCGTGGATTGCGAGTGAACTCGACCCCGATTCACTGTTCTACAAGGATCTTCGTGCAAGAACCGAATTCTTGCAGTCAGGAATCGGACGCGCGCTCATAGCCGTGGGTGGGCTACCGAAGTTCACCGAGGCGCTGCTTGGCGCGGTCGACCCTGATGCCGAAGGCACGGACTTCTTTGCTCGTATGTCAGCCTGGCCGATCTTTGAGATGGCCGTCGATGACGAGTTTGGCGAGGATGCCCTTGAGTGGACGCCGGCGGCGTGGAGAACGATGAGTGTCGTCTGCTTTGCCGAGGAACACCAGGACGCGCTCAGAGCCGGGCTACGCGCTGAGAGAGATCGAGAGTCAGTGATCGGAGAGGTCAGATCACTGCTGCTTCTCGGGCGCTACGCCGAGGCGGAAGAAATAGCAGAACACGAATTGCGTAGGCTACTGATGTTTGCCTCTCACCGGCTTGTCGCGACGGGTGCACCCGAAGTAAGCGATCCCGTGCGGTATCCTGCCCTGGCTTTGCTTCACGTCGAACTGCATACTCGGGACCAAGGCAATTCGGAGGCAATGAAATCGATCGCGATCTCCGCGGCGAGATCACTCGCCGGGCGGACCTCCCCCAGCTTGCTCGGCGAGCTGGAGCGATCCGCGACGGTTTCGTTCGGGGCCGTTTCCGGGGGCGATCGAGTACTTGCGGGGCGTTTCCTCGCTCATTTTCTCGAGTTGACAGATGCTCTCTACCGGGCTCAAGCCACCTTGAGCGTCCGTGATCGCAGACGCGTGACCGGCCAGCTCTATCTCGCCTACTGGGCAGCGACCCAGCTTGACCGTCACGAAGTCGCGGGAGCGCTGGTCAATCTGATGGCTGAGATCGGCGCTGCCTCTGATCGGCTGGCGCTGCAGGGGCGCATCTGCGCCAGGACCGAGGCCGATCTGGCAGGAACCACGTCAATGGCGGGATCTCGGCCACCGAAAGCCAGCGATCCGATGAGCTACGCGGTCGCCTTCCGCGATATCGAAGACGGGGACGACATGACTGCGATCTCGCGACTACGTGTCGTCATGAACCACCCCAACCCTCCACCGTCCCGCTCGGTGACCGATGGGCTGGTGCTTGTGGTACGTGCCATCTGCGCCCCCGATGAGCTGCCCGTTTCGGATGTGGATGCCTGCCTGGATCGTAGTCGTGCGCTGTGGGGAGGCGTGGCCAGCAGCTTCGTCAGCTGGGGCGCCATGGTGGCGTATGCCACTTTGGGCGCAGAGAGCAAGGCCCGCTCCTGTAACGAACAGCTGGAAGCAGACGACGTCTTCACCGGTCTTGGCCATGTGATCTGGCACCAGTGGCAAGGCGATCACGAGGCGGCCGTTGCCGCCATAGATACCCTACTTGAGCGACCACTCATGCCTCGTTTCGAGGTCATGGCTCTGGTGCTGCAAGCGGCCTCCTTCCACTGTCGCGAGGAGACCAAGGTAGCCGTGAGGACGCTTCAGATAGCTTGGCAGCTTCATCGAGCGCCGAGGCTCTTGCGGTTCGCCTTCCGATTCATCCCGGCTGATGTCGCTGCCGAGCTGATTTCAGCGGCTGCCGAGGTTCCCGGAGAACTAGCCGACGTTCTCGGCGCATCCCTGGGAGACCCGCGGTACGTGAAGTGGACGAAACGACCATCCCTGACCCCCAGCGAGCTCGAGATCCTCGGTCTGCTCCGCCGGGGTTTGTCGAACGCGGAGATCGCGGCGCAGCGATACGTTGTTGTCGGAACCCTGCGCAATCAACTCAAGTCCATCTATCGCAAACTTCATGTGGCGAACCGTCACGAGGCGGTCGAGGCCGCTTACCGGCTTGGTGTCTTTACGCGAGCAAAAGGCGAATAAAGCTTGACAAATAGCGTCTTCGAGTTGGTTCGCAGATCGTATATTTAATGGTGATCATGGTGCTGGTTGGGTGACGGTATGTGCCGGCCTTCGGCTTGCCCCACCGGTCATATCTACTGGATAGCAGCCCGGTGATTATCCCGGTTTTCGTTGCTTAAATCCGCGAGGGACAAGCAGGGGGGCCAGGTTTTGCCCGATCGTCAACCTTTCGAATTGTGTGTTTCTAGTGTGTGGATCACCTTAACCAAGAAAGGAGCAGGAACCATGCGTAAACCTGCTATCGCCATCGCCGCAGCCGCGTCCGTTTTTGCCCTGGCCGCCGCCGGTGCGGCCAGCCTGACTTTCACCGACACTTCCTTCGTCCCGGAGCAGAGTATCCTCACTGCACAGTGCCAGGGAGCGACAGAACTCAGTGCCGATGTCGACGTCAGTGACCCGGACGGCCTCGTCAACGACGTAACGCTCGGATCCATCGCGGCAGCGTGTGAAGGCCAGTACGTCCTCGTCGAACTGCTCGGTACCGCCGATGCGGTCCTCGACACGAGCAATGCCGTTGAGGTCGATACTGTGGACGCCTCAGACCCCACGGGGATACAGACCATCGACATGGTCGCCGCAGATGTGCCCTCGGAAGACGTGCTCGGCATCCGCGTCACCATCGCCGACACGATTTCCTGAGCGCTCGTCGACTTGGTCGCATGCCGGCCGGCAGTCCCGGCCCGCATGCGACCGAGCTTTCTGCGGTGACGATCGATGCCTGAGACTCGTGATCAGCGTGCCCGGAAGAACCTGGGCTCCGCTGCGGTGCTGCTGGCACT
>NZ_JAVTWX010000050.1:10935-12481 GCF_032229645.1 Brooklawnia sp. | reverse complement strand
AGGACGGCCTCGATCGCCTTGACCAGCGCTCCCTTGGTCTTGCCGCCTTGCATCGCCTGGACGACCCGGCCGCCAACAAAGAACTGCAGAGTCGGCAGGCTCATCACGCCCTGCTGCATCGGTACGTCGGGATTGGCATTGGTGTCGAGCTTCGCGAAGACCATGCGGTCGCCGTAGCTAACCGAGAGCTCATCGATGATCGGGCTGAGCTGCCGGCAGGGAGCACACCAGTCTGCCCAATAGTCCACCAGCACGGGCTTCGAACTCTTCAGTACCTCGGAAGCAAAGCTGGCATCCGTGACTTCGATCACTGCCATGGGTTATCGTCCTCTCATTGTGGTTATCGCTAGGTGATGCAGAAGATCCAGTCCTACTAAGCCTCGCTTATTAGGACTATTGAGCGGGGCTCAGTTAGCTGCGTCGGCGAGTGAGTCGAGGTAATGCTCGGCGTCCAGGGCGGCGCGGCATCCGGTGCCGGCAGCCGTAATGGCTTGGCGATAGGTGTGGTCCACCAGATCGCCGCAGGCGAAGACGCCCGCAAGGCTGGTACGGGTCGAGTCGCCCTCCACTAGCACGTAACCCGCGTCGTCGAGTTCGACCTGACCGGCCACCAGTGCCGAACGGGGATCATGTCCGATCGCCTCGAAAAGCCCGGACACGGCCAGCCTGCGCTCCTCGCCGGTGATGGTGTCGCGCAGGGTGAGTTCTTGCAGGCTGGGCGAGCCGCCGAAGCCAGCGATCTGGGTGTTCCAGGCCGGAGTGATCTTCGGATCGGCGAGCACCCGGTCAGCCATGATCTTGGACGCCCGCAGCTGGTCGCGGCGGTGGATCAACGTGACGGAGTTCGCGAACCGGGTCAGGAAGGTGGCCTCCTCGGCGGCAGAGTCTCCGCCACCGACGACGGCGATGTCCTTGCCCTTGAAGAAGAAGCCGTCGCAGGTCGCGCACCAGCTGATGCCCTTGCCCGAGTACTCGTCTTCACCTTGAACGCTCAGCTTGCGATAGCCCGAACCCATCGCCAAAATGACGGCTCGTGCACGATAGACAGTGCCCTCTGAATCGGTCACCCGCTTGATCTCGCCGCTGAGATCGATGGCGACCGCATCGTCGGCAACGAGTTGGGCGCCGAACCGTTCGGCTTGTTCGCGCATCCGGGCCATCAGATCGGGTCCGAGGATGCCCTCGGGGAAACCGGGAAAGTTCTCGACCTCGGTCGTGTTCATCAGGGCACCGCCGGCGTCGATGGAACCCTCCAGCACCACCGGATCCAGGCCATCGCGGGCGCAATAGATGGCCGCGGTATACCCGGCCGGTCCGCTGCCCACGATGATGACGTCACGCACGGGGCCCTCGTCGTGCGGTGCGCTGGGCGTCACGACGCCGCTCGGCTTGACACCATCGAGCCCAAAGCCGGAGAGAATCCCGGCCGCGGCGAATGGATTTGAGGTCATCAGATCGTTCCTCGTCTCTATTTGGCTGGCCTACAACGGCCCAACGCCCGCACCAACCCGGCTATTCCACCACGACTGTGCCGCTGGGCCTACTC
>NZ_JAVTWX010000050.1:0-10835 GCF_032229645.1 Brooklawnia sp. | reverse complement strand
CCAACGCCCGCACCAACCCGGCTATTCCACCACGACTGTGCCGCTGGGCCTACTCGTGGCAGGCGTCCAGGAGAACCCGCCACTCACTGGTTGATATAGGTCTCCGCAATGCCCGAGCGATATTGGTTGCCGCCGACCGAGGGCAACGAGGTGAAATAGACCATCACCCAGCGCGTTGTCACCGGCTGATCCGGGGTCAGCGTAACCTCGCCGCCTGCGGCGGAGTCCGAAGCGATGACTTGCCATTCGCTGACGGTGTTCATCGGCGGGCTGGCGGCCGAGGCGTCGTTCTCGATCGGCACCATCAGCTGAAGTGCGTTCGGCTCATTGTCGAGCAGCAGCCGGACGCTGCCGACCGGCACGGCCTCGCCGAGATCATAGACGATGCCCGCGCCCGGCTTCAGACCACCGAAGGCCGGATTGTTCAGGTAGGTCAGCGTGTGCCAGACCGTGGAGGTATCCCCGTCGGCGGCATACCCCGCGTCACTTGAGTTCTCGTTGTTATCGCCGCCATCGGCCGTCGGATCGAAATCGAAGACCGACGCGATCGCGGCCGGCTCGACGGATGCGGCGTCCGTGGTCGGAGCGTCCTGGTCGGTGCCGCCGCCACACCCGCGGAGCTGCAGCACCAGCAATGCCAGTAACACGAAAACGGTCAACACCACGATGACTTTGCGGCCCAGCGCCGCCGTCGTCGCCTTCTCTGGCTTCAGCCGAGGTGGGGCGGCCACCGGGCTCGGATGAACGGGCGGCTGGGACGATGTGGCCGGTCGGTCACCGCCCGCAGGTGCCGGCCAGGAGCGCACCGGCACCACCTCGGTGGGCGCGTCCAAGTCGCCCGTCGGACCGGGAAGTTCGTCCTCGACCCGCGGCATCGGCTGGGTGGCATCCGCCGGATTCGAGTGCATCGACATCCACTCGGTCTGCACCGGGGTCGCCGACGGCGTGCCGATCTTGTGGTTGGCCCGCATCAAAGCCTCCAGAGACTCCTCGGCGTCCACCACATCGCTCATGCCTTCGAGCGAATCCGCGACATCGTTGGCGGTGTGCAGGCCCGGGCCCACCAGCCCCAGCTGCGGACGAAGCGCTGCCATCGTTACCGTCGACAGACTGGGCGCGATAGCCGGATTGACCTCGTGCGGACTGGCCCACAGCTGCTCTCCACCCGCCCCTCCCGATCGGTCCAGACGCAGCGGTGCCGGCAGAAGTCCCCAGTGGCTGCCCTGCGGCTCGTCCGGCGGCACCGGCCAGCGGGCGGTGGTCAGGCTGTACAGCAGGCGTCCGAGGTCATAGCAGTCGATGCTCTCCTGCTCAGCCCAACTCAGCTGGTCCTCGCCGGGTTTGGGACGCAGCGCAGCGTCGATCAGGAAGCCCACGATCTTGACGTTGCCGTTGACGGTAATGATGACCGCGCTCGGGTTGATGCGCAGGTGGAACAGGCCGCGCGCATGCAGCGGTGCCAGCGCGCTGGCCATCTGGTCGACGATGTAGCCGGCCTGCTCGCCGGTCAACGGACCGTTGGCCAGCATGACCTGAAGCGAATCGCCGACCGCGAACTCGCTGACGACGAACGACCACGGCTCCTGACCGGTGGCTTCCAGTGCGTCCAGCACCCGCAAGAAGCGCGCGTCGGTGATGGTCGCCGCCCTGCGTGACGCGTCGAGCACCCAGCCCATGCGCGGGTCGTCGGGAGGCAGCAGATGCATCAGCACCGGGCGTGACAGCACGCTGTCGGTAGCCCGCCACGTCATGATGCCGCCGGTGCTGGCCAGCAGCGCTTCGAGTCGGTAGCGTCCCGACAACATCAGTCCCGGACCGGCGGGAGGTCGCAGGATGCGGCCGGTCGGATCGGTCTCCGGATAGTCGGACGAATAGTCGGTCACAATGCCTCCCCTGGTCGATGGCTGACGACGCAGCTACCTAGCACGGTTCAGTCCTCCCGGTTTTCGCGACGCATGGAGCGCACCCGGTACGCGGTCGCGCCGAGCAGCACCGCCCCCGACGCCACAATGATGATCCATGCCACCCGGCCCGCCTCGGTGCCGGTGATGGTGAAACTGACCGGATTGCCCACCGGGTGACCGCCGGTGGTGACCACCTGGGCCTGCATGGCGACGATGCCGTTGCCCTCGGTGACCGGGCTCACCCGCACGGTGCTGGACTCTCCGGGCTGCACCGTGACCGGATCGGAATCTGCCACCGAGATACGCAAGGGGTTGTCGGAGTCGAAATGCACCCGCACCGTCAGCTGGAAGGCGGTGTTGTTGATGAGCGTCACGGGCAGCAGGTTGTCTTCGGATGTCGTCACCCAGTCGCTGATGCGCAGCTCCACGGCGTCCGGGCTCGTGATGGCCATGGCGGGCTCGCTGGCCAGCTCAAGCCAGTGCGTTTGAGCGTCGGTGTCGCGCCCGAAGGCGGTCGACCAGGCCGTCGGCAGCACGTGAACGGTGGGATCGGGAACCCCGGACGGCCGCTCCACGAGCTGGCTCCAGGCCTCCAGGAGTTCGCCGGTGTGTGAACTCGCCTGGGCCAGGGTCTCGCTGGCACTCTGGTTGGTCTCGGGCCAGCTGGGGGATCCGGCCGAGGTCGTTGACGCCAGCAGATCGGCGATGGAACGCCGGTGGCGCCACGAATAGTCGGCCACCGCAAGATCGGCTTGCGACTGTGTGGTGACCAGCTGAATCGAGGGCAGCCCCTGGTTGCCTGCAATGAGCTGGCGCGCGAGAACGCCGCCTCGTGCCTGGATCGGGTTTCCGGCAGGTTGAGCGGCCGACGACGCGTCGACGCTGAGCAACTGCAGGCCGAAGGCGTCATAGCGCAGCCGGTCGCCCAGATTGCTTGCCACGATGTACCTGGGCGAGACGCTCTGCAGCGCGGTCACGGTCTGCTGGTCGACCTGCCCGGAGAAGGGAACGACAGCGAGCGGGAGTGCCGCCAGCACGTGACCACTGGGCAGCTCGGCCGCTTGCTTGATGACGGCTTCTTGCCCGGACGCCACGGCCTGCGTCACATCGACCGAACCGTAGAGGCCGCGGACGATGCGTCCGCTGGTCATCAGTGCGTCGAGCCGATTGAGCCAGTCCTGCGCGACTGCACTGCCGGCAGAGGTCGCCTCCGAATGGCTGCCGTCGGCCAGCCGGATCGCATGCGGCAGGGCGAGCTGGGTCACCTCGTCGTAGAGCTGCGGATCGATGACGATCAATACGTTGTCTTGCTCGGCCAGGGCCAGCAGCTGCGACAGCCGTGTTTCCAGATCGGCCTTCAGCGACCCGTCTGCGAAGACCGGCAGCTGGGCGGCATCGGATTCGAGCGGCAGCAGACTCGGCCGGGCATTCAGCAGCACGATCGTGCCGACATCGGCCTGGGTCGAGCCGGGATAGCCGACCAGCGCTGACGAGCCGCCGAGCTCGCGCGGTCCGCTGAAGACCTCGACCCCGACCTGGTAGACGGCATCGGGCTGGCTGAGCCAGGACTGTTCGGCAGCATCGGAGCCAAGGTCGGCTCGCACCGTGAAGTCTGCGCTCGCACCAGGCGCGAGCGTGCCATCGTCACCGAGCGAGGCGACGGCGTCCGATGACTGCATGACTTCTCCGGACGCCTGCGGGTCGGCCTCAGCGGCGTTGAGGCTGCTCAGCGTCGTGATCGGGGTCGCGTCTCGCCACAGGTGCGCAGTCAGCTGGGACAGTGGCTGATCGGCCTGGTTGGTGACGCGTCCGCTGATCACCAGTTCGCCGCTGCCGCTCAAGGTGGCCGGGGCGAGCGAGGTCAACTCGACGAGAACCTCTGTGGGCTCCTCGGCGTGGCTCGACGCGACCGGCAGCCCGGCGACCAGCATCAGCAGGCCGAGCAGGACGCCCAGCAGCCGAACGCCGCTTCCCGCCCGCGCGTATTCGCTTAATGCCACCCGCTCATCCTAGATTGCGAAGACTACGGCCATCGCCCAGGATCCGCCGGTCGGCGATGGCGAAGATCAGGCCGAGGGCCTGGAGCACGACGATGACCCCGATGGCCGCGGTGAATCCGGCCGTCCAGCCGATCGGCTGGACCCAGAACAGCACCGCGGTGATCATGGCATTGCCGACTGCGGTACCGATACGTTCGCCCACCTGCTTCACCGCACCGGCGGTGCCGCCGATATTCGCCGGAATCTCCTCCTGGCTGAGCGCCTGGTTACAGGTGTTGACCGCACCGACGCCGATTCCGAAGAGGATCAGCGGCACCGAGAGCCACATATAGTGCAGCGTCGGAGAGTCACCGTCCATGAACCATGCCATCACCATGACGCTGATCAGCCCGACGAGCGAACAGCAGAACCCACCGATGACGATCGCGCGCCCCGAACCGATGACGTGCCGTCCGCTCCACAGCGAGGAGATCGCCGATGCGGCGGCATTCGGGAGCCCGATCATGCCGACCAGCAGGGCGGCCGCTCCCAGCCCACTCTGCAGGTGCAGGGCGACCACCACGAAGGTCGAGGTCGCGCCGAGGAACTGCACTCCCGAGATCACGGTCGCGTGGGTGAACGAGCGGATGGCGAAGAGGTTGAGGTTCACCATCGGCTGGTGCCCGGCCCGGGCGTAGTTGCGCTCCCACCAGACCCACGCCCAGCCGAGCAGCGGAACGGCCACCAGCAGCAGGAAGCCGGCCGCAACGTGCAGCATGAAGGGCATCATCACCGACAGCACAGCCAGCGAGAGCAGGATCATGCCTACCGGATCGAGGTCGAGCCTGGCGGACACGAATTCGCCGCGCTGCCTGGCGAGCCGCCGCACGCGCTCCGGACCGAACGGCAGCCAACGGAAGCCGAGAATGATCGTCAGCACGCCGATCGGCACATTCCACAAGAAGGACGCGCGCCAGCCGATGTTCGGGCCGAGCGAGTTGATCAGCAGGCCGGTCAGCAGCGGGGCGATCGCCACCGATGCCGAGACGACCAGGCCGAACAGTGAGAATGCCCAGGCCCGCCGCTGGCCATGAAAGTACTGGACGATCATGCCGTTGACCTGCGGGGTCGACAAGCCGGCACCGACCCCCTGGACGATGCGCATGGCGTTCATCCACATCGGGTCGTCGACCATGGCGCAGACCAGGGAGGCCAGCGTGAAGACCGCGACCCCGGCCAGGAAGACCGAACTTCGTCCGAGTAGGTCGCCGGTGCGCCCAGCGGCAACCAGGACCATGCCGAACGCCAGTGCGTAGCCCGAGAGCATCCATTGCACATCGGAGTTGGAAGCGCCCAGGCTCGACTCGATGCTGGGCAGGGCGACATTGATGGCGCTGATGGCCATCATCGTCATCGCCAGGATCGACAGCAGGACGACGAGCATCCGGCCCCGGTAGAAGATCCTCTCGGTGCCCGGAACCCGGATGATGTTGTCGTCCGGGTGTTCGCCGTCACTGTTCATTGCGACTCTTCCACCACTCGAGCAGCTCGGCAGCGGCCCGCTCCGGGCCCATCGGGCCTTCCTCGATGCGGCGGCCCAAGAGGAACTGGTAAGCCTGGCCGACCTCACGTCCGGGCCCGATACCGAGCAGGGTCATGATCTGGTTGCCGTCGAGATCGGGTCGCATGGCGTCCATCTGCTCGGCGGAGGCGAGTTCGTCGATACGGAACTCGAGTTCGTCATAGGCCCGGCGCAGCCGCTCGGCCTTGCGCAGATTGCGAGTCGTGCAATCGCTGCGGGTGAGGATGTGCAGCCGTTCGAGCTGGTCGCCCCCATCGCGCACGTAGCGCCGCACCGCGGCGTCGGTCCAACCGCTGGAGGCACCCCCCGATGACCCTTCGGCATAGCCGTGGAAGCGCAGATGCAATGCGATCAGATCGCTGACCGCATTGACGATCTCCTTGGAGTAGCGCAGCGCTCTGAGCCGCTTGCGAGCCATCTTCGCGCCCACGATGTCGTGGTGGTGGAAGGTGACCTTGCCGGCTTCCAGGCCGCGGGTGGCAGGCTTGCCGATATCGTGCAGCAGGGCTGCCAGCCGGACGATGAGGTCGGGACGGTGATCGGGATTGGGATGCCCATCGACATAGTCGCGGGCCTTCTCGAGTTCGATTGCCTGGTCGAGCACGGTCAGCGAATGCTCGTAGACGTCCTTGTGACGCATGTGTTCGTCGCGTTCCAGCCGCATCGCAGGCAACTCGGGCAGCACCAGATCGGCGATGCCGGTGCTCACCAGCAGATCGAGTCCGGCGCGTGGGGAGTCGGTGAGGAGTAGCTTGCTCAGCTCGTCGCGCACCCGTTCGGCACTGATGATGGAGATGCGGTCGGCCATCTCGCCGATGGCCGTTCTGGTCACCGGATCGACCTCGAAGCCCAACTGTGAGCTGAACCGCGCGGCCCGCATCATCCGCAGCGGGTCGTCGCCGAAGCTGATTTCCGGCGTACTCGGAGTGCGCAGTGTGCGCGTCGTCAGGTCGTCCAGGCCACCGAACGGATCGACGAAGCGCCAATCATCCAACCCGCCCGAGCCGATATCGAGAGCCATCGCGTTCACGGTGAAGTCGCGGCGCAGCAGATCGTCCTCGACATGTTCGCCAAAGGCGACCTCGGGCTTGCGGGAGGTGCTGCGGTAGGAATCCATCCGGAACGTGGTGACCTCGATCAGCCATTCATGTCCGCCGCGGGCGGCTTGTGCGCTGATGGTGCCGAAGTCGCGGCCGACATCCCAGACGGTGTCGGTGAAGAGGTTCAGCAGCCGCTGCGTCTCATCGGGTCGTGCCGAGGTGGTGAAGTCGAGGTCGTGGCCCTGGACGCCCAGCAGTGCGTCACGCACCGAGCCACCCACCAGGTAGAACTCGTGGCCGGCCTGGGTGAACAGCGCCCCGAGTTCGGTGATGACCGGACTTGCCGGAAGGAGGGACGCCAAGGCGGTCGTCTGGGTGCGGCTGACGTTCGACATTTGAACCAGTCTAGCCGCGCAGCCTCTGCGCCAGATCGTGGTCTGTTAACGACCGGACGAGGCGATGGTCGCCCCGGCCGATGCGATCGCCACCGCCGCCAAGGCCATCCAGTCGGTGAGACCGAGTACTTCGCCCAGCAGCACCCAGCCGGCGATCGCCGCAGCCGCCGGAGCCAGTGACTGCAGAATGCTGAAGATGTTGGGCGAGATCCCGCCCAGGGCGATGAGGTCGAGCCGGTAGGGCAGCACCGAACTGAAGACACCGACGACCAGCCCCATGATGAGCACGCCCGGCGTCCACAAGGGACCACCGCCGGCGTGAATGGCGGGGAAGGCCAACACGACGGCACCGGACGCGCAGGCGATGGTCACCAGATCCGCTCCCCGCCAGTACTCGCGGGCCCGGGCGCCCAGCATGATGTACCCCGCCCAGCAGCAGGCAGCCACCAGCACGAAGCCCAGTCCGGTCGGGTCGAGGGGCTCGGGTCGGAAGCCGAGCAGCACGACACCCAGCCCTGCCAGCCCCGCCCAGAGCAGATCCAGGCGTCCGCGCGAGCCGATGATGGCAACCGCGAGCGGGCCGAGATATTCGATGGTGACCGCGATGCCGAGCGGGATCGTCCGGATGGCCAGGTAGAACGCGGTGTTCATGGTGATCAGCGCGACCGAGTAGCCGGCCAGCGCGAGCAGGCTTCGCCGGCTCAATGGTGTGCGCGACCGCGATCCGAGATGGCGGGCGTGGCGCACCCTGGTGGTGACCGTCTGCAGGACGACCAGCACGAGCGTTGCGAAGGTGAAGCGCAACCAGGCCACGCTGAGGGCCGGGATCAGATCGAAGAGTCCCTTGCCCAGCGCAGCGCCGGATTCGACGCAGATCACCGAGCCCAGCGCACAACCGATCGCCACCTCATGGGAGATGGGTGCGTTCGGTTTGGCAGGGTTCGGTAGGTCGGTCATGGGCACGCGATTTCTTGGAGTCAGTCGTCGATCGGGGTGGAGGCCCTGGTCAAGCGAGATTCGTGGGGAGTGCGACCTTGATGCCTGCGGCTTGCAGGGCACTGATGACGCGGACCCGGATCTCGCGTTCGAGGGCCCACTGCTGGTTACCTGGGCACTTGACCGTCACAGCATAGATCGCCCGGCCCTTGTCGAACTGGGTGAGTCCGAGCACCGACGGCGAGTCGAGCATCTGCTCGCTCCAATGCTCGTCTTCGTCCAGCTGGCCGGTCACCTTGCCGAGGATGTCGAGGATGGTTTGCGGATCGTCGTCCGGGCTCAGCGGGAACTCGATGGTGCCGGACGACCAGCCCTGCGTCCGGTTGCCCAAGGTCACGATCTCGCCGTTGCGGATGTACCAGATCTCGCCCTTGTCGTCGCGAATGCGGGTGGCGCGTAGTGCCAGCGAGAGCACGGTGCCGCTCACCTCGCCGACGTCGATATAGTCTCCGACGCCCAGCTGATCCTCAAGCATCAAGAAGACACCGGAGATGATGTCCTTGATCAGGCTCTGGGCGCCGAAGCCGAGCGCGATGCCTCCGATGCCCGCCGACGCGAGAGCCGGCATGATGTTGAGGCCGAGCACCTGCAGAATCATGAAGATCGCCACCAGGCCGATGACCGTGTCGAGCAGCGAGATGAGCATGCTGCCCAGGGTCCGGGCGCGATGGACCTGCCTGTCGGTCGTGAAGCTGCCCGCCTTGGACAGCACTGTGGCGGCCCGCTGGCTGAGTCCGTCTCCCGATGCGGTGGCTCTGCTGCTGACCGACTTCATCCAGCGGGTGATCAGGCGTTTCAGTACGCCCCGCAGTATCAGTGCGAGTATCGCGATCGTTCCGATGTCGATGAGGGTCTCGGGCCAGGTGAAGGTCATGTGCACTCCGGATCAGCCGGTGATGAAATCGATGACGGCCTGTTTGTCGGCGCCATCTCCGTTGTATGACATCGCGCAGATCGCATACTGATCGTTCCAGCCCACGATCCAGCTATGCGATTGCGAGGCGTCCCCGAATTCGGCGGTGCCGGTCTTCGCGCCCTCGAGGATTCCCTGCATCTGCATCGCGGTGCCCCGAGACACCACCTGTTGCATCAGGTCGCGCAGCATGGCTGCTTCGTCCGCGGTGAGTGGCTGGGCTGTCGAGGTGGGCTGCTCGCTTTGGACGAGATAGGGAACCGTGGTGTGGCCGTTCGCCACCGAGGCCGCCTCGGCGCTCAGTGCCAGCGGTGACATCAGCACCTGACCCTGCCCGATCATCCCCGCGGCGTGCTCCACCGGGTCGTCCACCTTGGGGACCGAACCGTAGAAAGCACCGAATCCGGTGTCGTAGTCGACGCCCAAGCCGAGGCTCGCCGCCGCGCTGGCGAACTGATCGCTGGAGATCTGCTGGGAGGCATTGAGGAAGGCCGTATTGCACGACGCCGCCACCGCGGTGTCGAGCGGCACCATGCCCATCAGCGAGGTGGGATAGGCGGGATGGTTCTTGAACTCGCGGCCGTTGATGGTCGCGGTCGGTGAGCAGTTGACCAGCGAGCTGGGCGTATAGCCCTGCCGGATCAGCGCCAGCGAGGTGGACAGCTTCATGGTGGAGCCCGGCGGATAGGCGCCGGTCGTCGAGAACGATTGGACGCCGGCTGCGGGCGATTCGGCGGCAGCCAGCACCCCGCCGGAGGCCTTGTCGAGCACGACCAGCATGACCAGGTTGTCGGTGTGCGGCGCCACGATGGCTTCGGCCTTGCGCTGCAGATCGGTGTTCATCGTCAGCTGCAGCGAGGTGCCGTTGACCGGCGCGACCGAGAAGAGCAGCTTGTCGCTGGTGGCCGGGGCACTGGCGCCCGACGATGCAGTCGCGCCGGGCGAGCTCTGCGGGCTGGGGCTGTCGGTCTGCGGCGGCAGCTTCTCCAACTGGCTTTCGCTACGGTCGATGATGCTGATGGCATGTCCGGGCAGGCCGCGCAACTCGGTGTCGTGGATCTGCTGCAGGCCGGACTGGCCGACGATATCGCCCTCGACGATCTGGCCCTCGCCGGCAGCGATGTCTTCGGCGGTCGCTTCGCCGGCCGTCCCGAGAATGCCGCGTGCGAAGGTGCTGGACGGACCCAGCGGAAGGGTGCTGCCGAGCGCGACCGCACCCAGGATCGACTCGATCTGCGGCGGCACCTGACCCTCGCGGACGGTGATCGCCAGCACGAAGGCCTGCGGGCCGGCCGCGGAGACCTGCTCGGCGAACGGATCGGCGTCGATGCCCATCAGCTGGGCAAGCGCGCGCGCCGATTGCTCGTACTGGTCGGGCTCGATCAGCGTCTTGTCGATGCCGACCTTGTAAACAGGGCGTTCTTCGACGATCGCCATGCCTTGGCCATCGACGATGGAGCCGCGGCGAGGCGTGGTGCGTTGGTCTGACAGGCGGGTGGTCCCGGTGAGTTCGGGGTGCACGATGCCGGGCGTCCAGTCGATCTGCCAATTGCCGTCGACATAGCTCAGCGATGCGGACGAGCCGAACGACCACCGGTTCTGAGTGAACTCGTAGCTCTGACTGAGCTGGACGGTGGCTTCGGTGCCGGAGTCGGCATAGTCGACCGCCGTGACCTCGACGGTGGGCAGCAAGCCGTCGAGAGCACCGGTCGCCTGCTGATAGTCGAGGATCGCGCGGTCTTTGTCACCCGAGAACCGAAGATCATCGATGGAACCCTGTTCCAGGGCCGCGGCGAGGCTGCCTGCGGCCTCTGCACCACCGGGTGATGGCTTGGGCTTGAACGGCGCGCTCGTGCAGCCGGCCACGAGCATGGCCACAGCGAGCAGCCCGATCAGCCATCGGGGTCCATTGCCGTTGAGTCGCCGCATGTGTCCAACCCTAGTGGCCTGCACTGACAGTATGTCTCAGGGCTCTGGGTGGCGATCCGGCATGCAATGCCCGGGTATGGCGCGGTTGTGTATGACA
>NZ_JAVTWX010000049.1:0-12534 GCF_032229645.1 Brooklawnia sp. | reverse complement strand
CCGACCACAACATCCGCCATCCGCAATAGGCGCGACCGGGTGATCGATAGGCTCGGTACGGGCGAGGATAGGCGTGATTCGGGAGCCGATGCACGTTGCGCGCGTCGGTACCGCCAGTTCCGCCAGTGAACTCACCCGGATGTGGCCAGGGTCGGATAGCGCCGCACGTGAGGGACTTCTGCGGCTGACCGGTCTGAGCTGATCATCAGCGGTTGACGTTTCGGAGGGTTTCGTACTGGAGGGCGATCTCCCGAGCAGCCCGATACTCCGGTATCTGCTCGATCTGGTCGGAGTACTCGGCGCTCGTTCGTCTGCCCCCGGATGTATAGAGCGCGCTGATGAACTGACTCACAAGCCCTCCGCTTCGCCGGTGTGGCGCCTGCGAACAGGTGACTCGCTGGGCGCGCTGATCCAAGGACACCCGTTTCGGCTCTTCGTCGCCGCTCATGAGTCTGTTCCTTTCGCGTCGTTACGTTGACGCCCCTGTCGTGGTATTGACGCTGCCCGCAGCGCACTCGCCAGCGAGCAACACGGGGCTGACACCAGATGTGAGACGCTCGACCGCCCGCACCACAACTCGGACATCTGTGATTGAGTTATCTCGAACTATAACTCGTATATTGGAGTACGGGTAGTGCAGCGTCCCACTAGATTTGAACCAAGATCATCAAGTGACCTAGGAGCTCGCAGCTCGGGCCGGACAGATCAACGGGGTCACCGCGCGCCACGGTCCAGCTTGGGCGCCGAGCGCGCCAAACCTGTTGAGACAGATCTCGGTCAGATGTATGTGGCCCGGGCCCCGTGTTACGCTAGCCCGTACAGTCCTATACGAGTTATCGAAGGGGTGGGATCGGCGTGAGCAGCAGTCCGAGGGACGACGCACCAGACCAAGCCAGGATCGCCAACCAACGCGCAGACGCGCAGCGGAACCGCGCCTCAATTCTCGTCGCCGCACCCAGGGTGCTGCGACGAAACCCCGCAGCTTCCGTGGCTGAGATCGCAGCTGAAGCCGGCCTCGGACGGATGACCGTCTACGGGCATTTCAAGACCCGTGCCGAACTCATCGATGCCGCCGTGACCGAGAGCCTGGGACGCGGTGAGGACATCCTGGCCCAGGTGCCGCTGGACGGACCACCCGCCGAAGCGTTCGGCAGACTCATCGAGTCAAGCTGGACGCTTCTTAACGAGGCCCGTGGCCTGCTGGCCGCAGCACAGGAAGAGCTGCCGTCCGAGCGCGTGCGGGAGCTGCACGCGAAGGCGGAAGCACGAGTGCGCGGCATCCTTGAGCGAGGGCAGCAAGAAGGAGCGTTCCGCACTGATCTCCCCATGCATTGGCTGCTGACGACGACGCATGTGGTGATGAATGCTGCCGCTGACGAGGTGGTTGCCGGCCTCGTGACCAGTGAGGACGCCGCGCGCCTCATCATCGCCGTCCTCCAACCAGCGATCGCGGCCGCTCCGGGCCGTGAGCAGCAGTGCTGACGCCGGCAGAACCTCGACCAGGATGACTGACCTGGAGTCACCGATGAGACCCCTTCGCTATTCGATCAATGTCACGCTTGACGGCTGCTGCCACCACGAGGCCGGGCTCCCGCCAGACGAGGAGTCGATGCGCTACTGGACCGCCGGGCTGGCACGAGCCGACGCTCTGCTGTTCGGCCGGGTGACCTACCAGTTGATGGAATCGGCGTGGCGGAAGCCGGCCAGCGGCACCTGGCCTGATTGGATGGATGATTGGCAGATCCTGTTCGCCGAGACCATCGATCAAGCGAAGAAGTACGTCGTGTCCAGCACCTTGACCAGGGTCGATTGGAATGCCGAGCTGATCCGGGGAGACTTGGGGCAAGCGATCCAGCAGCTCAAGCAGGAGCCCGGCGATGGCCTGTGGGTGGGTGGCGTGACGCTCCCGCGCACGCTGGCCGACCTCGGGCTGATTGACGAGTACGAGTTCCTCGTGCAGCCGGTCATTGCCGGCCACGGTCCGACCTTGTTCGCCGGTCTGCGGGAGCGGATCGAACTCGACTTGGCGGGTCGCCAGCAACTCGTTTCGGGTGCGGTCGTCCTGCGCTACCGATCACCGCGCGTCCTAGCCTGAGCCCATGGCCGTCCTGCTGCCGTTACTGGCTCAACCCAATGTCGTAGGAGAGGGCGACACTCCCCATGGACGTCGTCGAGCAGTTGGTGAGGGTCAGCGAGCATGGCAGGTCGAGGGCTCCGAAGAGCCGCTTGCCGGAGCCCAGGAGCAGTGGATGGATGAACAGCCGCAGCGAATCCAGCAGGCCCTCATTCAGCAGGGATCGGACCAGAACGCCACTGCCGAGGATGGCGATATCTCCGTCACCGGTCAGCTTCAGGGTGCGCACAGCCTGAAGAACATCACCCTCCAGCGCAGAGGTCTGCTGCCAATCGAAGGCAGACACTGTGGTGGTCGCGACATACTTGGGAGTCGAGTTCAGGTGCGCGGCCATCGGGTTGTCGTCGGGCACATACGGCCAGTAGGCGGACATCTTCTCGTAGGTCTTCCTGCCGAAGAGATAGGCGGTCGTTCCGTCCAGCCCTCCCGAACTGGTCGACGAGTGGATGCCCGCGGCGTACGGCGCGCCCCAGCCGCCGTGCTCAAATCCACCCTCGCGGTCCTCGTCCGGCGAGCCCAGACCTTGCATGACTCCATCGACCGAGAGAAACTCGATCGCGATCAACTTGCGCATGATGCACTCCTTTCTCAGTCCAGGATCCCCTGGGTGAGACGGCTGCGTCTTGAAGATTTCTGACCGGATGTGGCCCATCGGCGACCACATGAGCACGTCAACGGAATCCTCAGGTCCAGTCCTGACCCGACATCGGGTCCGTCCTGAGTTCGCCGGGCTGGTGGCAGGTATCGTCGGCTTCCAGGAATGGACGAATCGCCCGGTGATCCGTCGTCAGGTGGCCGGGAGCCTGATACCGCTGGTGCTGTCGTCCGGCCCCACCCTCGACGTGGTCGGCCTTTCCCACGGACGCGGTATCGGTCGCCACGAGTCGTTCATCGCGGGGCTCATGCCTGGCTACGCCACCACCCGCTTTGACCGGGTGCAGGAGTGCGTCCAGATCTATCTCACGCCGTTGGGCGTCGTCTGCCTGCTGGGTGTGCCCGGTCGCGAGCTGGCCGAAGCCGTGGTCGGGGTTGCCGACGCGGCCCCCGCTTTCGACGACAGCTTCCAGGACCGGCTTTGGGCCACGCCGACCTGGCCTGGACGATTCGACCTGATCGATCGCAAGCTGCTCGCCCTGCTGGCCCGCGGCCCTCGCCTGGAACCGTTCGTCAGCTGGATGTGGCAGCAGATTGAAGCAACCGGGGGCCGGGCCCGGATCGGCGAGCTGATCGGCCAGACCGGGTGGAGTGAGCGCCACGCCATCTCCCGTTTCACCGAGCAGATCGGCCTGGGTCCCAAAACGGCTGCCCGCGTTGTACGTTTCGAGCGCGCCCACGAGGCGCTCCGCCATGACTCCAGCGCGAATGTCGCCGCGCGATTCGGCTTCTCAGACCAGAGCCACCTGATCCGCGAGGTTCGCCGGTTTGCCGGAGCGCCACCCACCACACTGATCCGAACCAACCCGTCGACCGCGCATAGCGCCATAGGGCGGGCCCCGAGTCCCGAATCGTCAGGCCATTCGGCGCGTCACGAGCGGTAGGGTCAGCCGCCCGGTTGGGGCGAAGATTGTCGCGCGTGGTGACGACGCGCCTTCGTTCTGTTCCCGCAGGTTTGCATTGAGCACCACCGACGGCTCTGATTGCGACTGCTGTCGACGAACAGCCACCCGCAGCTGGGGCACTCCCGAACGCGGTCGAGGTGAGGACTGGTCAGGAGCTCGATCGCTGAGGAGGTGAGGCGCGCGATGCGGTCAGCATGGCTCGCAGCGTCGGGCCAGCACCTTCTCACCAGCCCGTCATTCACGGCGTACCCGAACTCTGCCAGCCACCCACGCTGCTGTTCGCCGACCTCGTCGGCACTGTGCTTCTGGTATTGCCAGCCGCGATGGGAGGACCGCTGTGGACGGTCGTGGCCGGTATCGTCGCCGCCGGCGCAGGGGCGAGCCTGTGGAGTGTGCTTGTGGCGGTTTTGCGGCAGGAACGAACCCCGCCGGCGCTGCTGGGTCGGGTGTACTCGGCGTCACGTGTTCTCAGCTGGGGCGCACTGCCGCTCGGATCTGCCCTGGCAGCCTTCCTGGCGCACTGGCTTGACGTGGGGCAAATCCTGGGTGCCGCAGCCGTCCTCGCGATCATGACGGCGGCCTGGTTCCCGCTCCTCCGCATCAACCGGCACATTGCAGCGGAGGACACTCAGGTTTCCCTGAAGGAGCTGGGTCGACCACTGCCCGACTTCAGCAACTCTCCAGATCCCGACGCTCAAGTATGATCTAGTACATACATATACGAGTTATGGCACTCGAGCCTTGTCGGTGAAATAGCAGGCGTTGCGCGCTCAGGGCATCAACGAACGGAGGGCGAGAGATGACGCAACTAAAGACAAGAAGTCCCCTGGCTGACTTGAGGGCTGCCGTCACCCCAGGGTTGACAGTCGAAGCCTGGGATGCGACGCTATCAACATGGATCGTAACCCCAGGGGTGACAAATTGCAGCCCGGCCCGGCGGATTCCGCGGCGGACCAGTGGATACGCGTCCTGGCGCATCGCCAGAAGGACGCTCCCGCAACGGTCGCGTCAGTGATCGAGCGGTTCGATGCTGCCGGAGTCACACCGAACCAGGTTGCGTCCCACCTCGAAGACGGCGGGGACCGGCTCTATGCCGCTGCCAGTTCGGGGGGTGCAGACTGGGCCGTCGAGTTCGGCGGGGAGCGAGCCGTCGCTCTGCTGGCCGCTGAGGTCAGCACGTTGATGTCGCACCTGGTTGCCCGGGCCGCGAGCGTCCGTTCGGTGTGCATCGGGGCGCTGCTGGACGAGTACAGCGCAGTGACCGTCGCCAGCGCGATCGGCGTGGCCCGCCAGAAGGTCTACGAACTCGCCCGGCCGAGCGTGGATCCCGATTACCTCACGACGACACCTTGGAGAAACCATGAATGACCTGCATGAGGCAGTGACCCTGCCCGACCCTGCCGTGAAACGGCTGCTACACCCCGCTGACCTGCCCCAGGCACGTCCGCTGTACCTGCGCGGCTGGTGGTTCGGGCGGCTCTGCTCCCTGCCAATCGTCGTTGCGCTCGGCACAGTGGTGTGGACGCTCACCGGCAACCTGTTCGCAGCGCTGGCAGCGCCGATCGGCACCTTCGCGGTCGGTTTCGCGGCGAGCCGCTGGCACCAGGCTCGCGCCTGGGACTTCATCCCCAGGAAACGACAAGACCCCACCGACGCCGGCCCGTGGCAGCTGATCGCAGCCGCTCTGGACGCCGTCGCGCTGCTCCTCGCGGTGGGTGCAGCCACTCTACCGATCACCACCGCGCCGATCCCGCCAGGAATCGTCGCCTACGCCGTTGGCTCCGGGCTCGGGATCGCGGTGCTGCAGATCGCGGAGATCGTCCTGGCGGCCCGCAATCGACAGAACAGTTCGATTGCGTCCCAAGTGATCCTGCTGGCCGCGGTGATCACCGCGGCCGTGCTGGTAGCCGTGCTCGGCGGCGTCGCCTGGGGCCCGGGTGCGTACGCATTGGCTGCGGCTGGCCTTGTGACGGTGCTGCTCGCTTACGCGCTGTGGTCGCTCTTCACCCAGCGCAGCAGGCAGGACAAAGAGCGATGAACACCGGCACGCAGAGCCTCGCGGCGGAACCACCAGGCCAGCCCTCGGTCGCCGTGGCCGTCCGCGAGCTGCGCAAGACGTTTCCGGGGGTTGTGGCTGTCGATGAGGTCAGCTTCTCTGTCCGGGTCGGGGAGGTGTTCTGCCTACTCGGCCCCAACGGTGCCGGCAAGACCACCACGGTGGAATGCCTCGCCGGAGCGCTCACCCCCGACGCGGGCCGGATCGAGGTGCTTGGCCTCGACCCGGCGAAGGACCGCGCTCAGGTGCGTGAGCTCGTGGGGTATCAGATGCAGGCGTCGGTCCTTCCCGCCACGTTACGGGTGGAAGAAGCGGCAGAGCTGTTCGCCTCGTTCTATCCAGCGCCGATCGCGATTGAGGAGCTGCTGCAAACGGTCGGGCTCAAGGATCAGCGGAAGCGGGCCTTCGGCAAGCTCTCCGGCGGCGAGAAGCAGCGGCTCTCCATCGCCCTCGCGCTGGTCGGCTCACCGCGCATCGTCGTGCTGGACGAACTCACCACCGGCCTCGACACGCAGGGACGACGCAGCGTCTGGCACCTCATCGAGCAGATCAAAGCTCGTGGGGTCACCATCATCTTGGTCTCCCACTACCTCGACGAGGTGCAACGACTGGCCGACCGGCTCGCCATCATCGCCGCTGGGCGAACCCAGTTCGTCGGAACGCCGGCGGAACTCCGAGCCGCCGCCGCGGTCAGGTCGCACGCCACGCAGACCCTTGAGGATGCCTACCTCACCTTCCTCGACACAATCGACCCGAGCAGCGCCGGGAGAGCAGCATGAGCGCTCTCACAACGTTGACCGTGACCGAGGCGCGGCTGTTCCTGCGAAATCCGACCAGCGTGTTCATGGCGCTGCTGCTGCCCTCGTTGCTTCTGCTGCTCCAAGGGTTCGCCATCCCGGGCACGATGGACCCCATCAGGAGTGACAACCCCGCCCTGGTGGGGTTGCGGGTGATCGACTTCTTCGTCCCGATCTCGATCACCGTCGCACTGTTGAGCGTCGCCGTCACCAACTATCCATCCGCTATCG
This sequence comes from Brooklawnia sp., assembly GCF_032229645.1. Classification (NCBI taxonomy): domain Bacteria; kingdom Bacillati; phylum Actinomycetota; class Actinomycetes; order Propionibacteriales; family Propionibacteriaceae; genus Brooklawnia; species Brooklawnia sp. The sequence goes on along the minus strand of NZ_JAVTWX010000049.1, from coordinate 5,757 downwards.
CGGCGTACCGCGATAGCGGCGTGCTCCGGCGCCTCGATGTCACGCCAGTGGGCGCGCACCGGGTGCTGTTCGCGCAGTGGTTGGTCAGCGCTGCCACGTTCGTCGCGGCAATCCTCATGACCGCTCTGCTCGCTCGGGCCGCTTTCGGCGCCTCCGCCCCACGAAGCGTTGCCCTGGTCGCCGCGGTCATCGGCATCGGGACCCTCGCCATGATGGCCGTGGGATCGCTGATCGCGGCGACCGCCGGGAATGCCCAGGTCGCGTACGGGGTCGGGATGCTGGTCTTCATGGCTTGTTTGTTCACCGCAGGTATGTGGACGCCCGGACCCATGATGACCCCGGCGATGCAGTTGATCACCGGCTTCACCCCGCTCGGCGCGATGAGCCAGGCGCTGACCTCTGCCTGGTACCAGGGAACCGCCGACATCGTCGCGTTCATCGTCATGTCCGTCTGGGCAGTGCTCTGCGGGCTCATCTCGGTGAGAGCATTCCGATGGCGGTAGGCCCGGCCAGCAGTCGAGATCTCAGTGAGTTCGCGGGTTTCGGTGGCCCGCTCACAGGACTTAGTCACCGAGTGGTCGGCTCTCCCCAGGACGTGGCGTTGGAGTCCAGCCTGCTCCAACGGCCCCGGCTGAGTCCTCGTCTGATCGTGTTGGGCGTGCTGATGGCCTGCTTCGCCTGGGCGGTGATCATCCCGTGGTCGTTAACCGCGCCACCGACCGCGCTGCTCCGCACCCTTTATGTGGTCGGTCTCACTGGGTTCGGGGCTACGCTGCTCTGGGTGCTGTGGTCTTCGGTGAGCCCCGACCTCACCAGCGGCGCCAAGTGGTTCCGGGCCGCACTGCTCGTGACGGTTTCAATGGCGCTGTGGGCGCCAGCGCATCTATGGGCGGGGCCCGGTCACCAGCCCTGGGCGTGGCTGGCCGGTTTCGCGATCGCCGCGTGCGCCCTGCTCGGTTGGCACATGGCTGTAGCCGCCGCAGGGACGCTCGCGGCCGCGACCCTGGTTGGTGGCCAGGTTATTCACGCGTCGCTTGCGGTGGGCGTGCTGATCACGCTCACGACGGCCGCCGCGGTCTGGGTGATGTGCCAAGGGCTGGTCTGGATGCTCCGGCTGTTGTGGGAGGCGCAGGCCGGCCGGGAGGCGCAGGCGAACCTCGTGATCGCTCAGGAACGATTGCGAGTCAGTCGCGAGCTTCACGATGTACTCGGGCATCGTCTCAGCATTATCGCCTTGAAAGCAGAACTCGCAGAGAATGACGAGATCCGCACGCTTGCCACCGAAACGCTTCGGGACGCGCGCCGGGCCGTGTACGACCAGTTGACCACCGACCTTCCCAGCCAGCTTCACACCGCTGAACTCGTGCTCTCCTCCGCAGGGATCAGAGTGTCCATCGACGCACCTCAGGACGTGATCAATCGGGCATCCCAGGCCTGTTCCGAGCTCATGGCCACGGTGGCCCGGGAAGCCGTAACCAACCTGCTCCGTCACAGTGCGGCTACCCAGGTCGCGATCTCACTCACTACCGAAGAACCTCACCTGAGGCTGACTATCGCCAACGACGGCGTGTCCAGGCGCCGGGAGTCGTCGGACGGCACCGGGCTGGCGAGCCTCGCTGCACGCTGCGCGACGCAGGGCGCGAGCCTGACCATTATCCAGAACGAGTCCTGGTTCGAACTCTGCCTCCGGTGCTCGGCTGATTCGGCGGGTTTCCGATGACGACGCCGATCGGGGTTCTGCTGGCCGAGGACGACGAGCTGATCCGGGTGGCCCTGGTGAGTCTCCTGGAACGCGAGCCGGACATTGCAGTAGTCGGCACCGTTCCAGACGGCAGACAAGCGGTCGAGCAGGCGCTACGTCATCGACCAGCGGTCGCGGTCGTCGACCTGGAAATGCCCAAGCTCGACGGAATCAGCGTGATCAAGGAGCTGCGCAGCACCCTGCCCGAGTGCGCCGGCGTGATCCTCACCGGCCACGGCCGCCCGTATCTGTTGCGCCAAGCGCTGCTGTCTGGCGCCCAAGGATTCCTCGCCAAGGGCGCGCCCGGCACGGCTCTGGCGGACGTGATTCGCCGCGTCCACGAAGGACAACGCTACGTGGACCCCGTTCTCGCCGCAGACGCCCTCACGATCCAGTCGAGCCCGCTCACCCCCCGCGAGACCGAGGTGCTGGTAGCGGCGCACGCGGATCGTCCGGTGCGCGATATAGCGCGCGAGTTGTTTCTCTCACCGGGCACGGTGCGCAACTACCTCGCGTCCATTGCCCAGAAACTCCACGCCGAGTCGAGAGCAGAAGCCCATCGAATCGCTCGCGAGAATGGCTGGGTTTGACCGTGCGTGCCACCCAGGATCTTCGTGACAGATCCACGGGATCACCAGGCGCCAGTCGCACCCAGACTGAGGCTATGAACAACACCACTCACCTCGACAGTCACTTCCATCAGCCCGCAGCCGGCCGGGTTGCGCGGGGAATCCGGCACGTGATCTCCCGTTGGCCGTCCGCGCTCGGCCTCCTGGCACTGCTCGCTAACCTGGCCAGTGGAGCCGACCCCCACGTCACCGCCATGATCATCATCATTGCGGCCACCTGTTACCTCGGGGCGGCCGTCCTCGGCTCTCAGCGAAGCGTATGGGTGATGGTGATCGTCGCCAGCGCCGCGGTCGTCCTCGCCAAACTCACCGGTCTGGATTCCACCGCCACGCTGATCGTGATGGGCATCGGCCTGGCAGTCTTCGGGCTCATCCGCGCCACAGGAACCCACCGCTACACCATCGGTGTACAGACCCTGGGCTTCCTCGGCTACACCGCCATCGGACTGGCGGCGATGATGTCCGGCCCCACCTGGACCATCTACCTCGCCGCGATCGCCGCGCTCGGCCACACCGCCTGGGACATCGCGCACTTCGCCCGGAACAAGGTGGTGAGCCGGTCCCTCGCCGAAGCCTGCTTCGTCCTCGATCTCGGGCTCGCCGTTGCACTCCTGGTGTCCGCCTGGACCGCGCTGCCCCACTGACCCGAAGCTGAACCAATGAACAATCTCGATCCGATGCACTTCAACGCGGTGGCGGCCAACTACGGCTCCGCCCGACCGCACTACCCAGCCGCGCTGTGGCGGGATGCCGCCGCGACCGGCCTGGTCGAACCCGGCCGACGCGCGCTTGACCTCGGAGCCGGCAGCGGAGAGGCGACCGGCGAGCTCCTCGCCCGCGGGATGGACGTGGTCGCAGTCGAGCCAGGCGAGAGCTTAGCGGCAATCCTTCAACAACGATTCCCGGCGGCCACTGTGGTCCGCTCGCGCGCCGAAGACATCCGGCCGGACACTGCGGCCTTCGACCTCGCCATCGCAGCCACCTCAATCCACTGGATGGACCTCGACGTCGTGCTGCCGCTCGTTCACAAAGCGCTCACTGCCGAAGCCAGGCTCCTGGTCTGGCGCAATGTCTTCGGTGACCCTGACGCGGAAGTGACCCCATTCCGCCACGAAATCCAGCGCATCGTCAATCGCCGAGGCACCACCCGAGAAGGCAACCCGGAGGACCTCGAACACACCGCGGCGAAGATCGCCAGAACGCAGCTCTTCACCGTCGAGCAGATGCACCGCTACCGGTGGTCGATCGAGCTGACCGCCGACCAGATTCACGCCCTGTTTGCGACCTTCAGCGACTGGTCGGAATCCGAGGTGAGACAAGCAGCATCCATCGCCGAAACACTCGGTGGCACCGTGACGGAACACTACAGCTCCTGGCTGATCAATGCTCGCCCCAGCCCAAACGAATGAGAGAACACATGCACTTCACGGAGTACGACACGCGCCTGGCAGCATACGTGCTGCTCACGGATGAGCGGCGGGTCCTGCTCACATGGTTCCGGGGGGACGAACTCAACCCGCCCTGCTGGACCCTGCCCGGCGGGGGCATCGAGTTCGACGAATCGTTACGCGATGCCGCCATTCGAGAGACCTACGAGGAGACCGGCTACCACGTCTCGGTGCAGCGGATACTGGCCGACTCCTACGAAACTGCGCCCGCCACATCCGACAGCAGGCCATTTCGATCCCAACGATTCCTCTACGCCGGCACCATCACCGGCGGCATGCTTGGCACCACCGAGACCGACGGTTCCACGGAGTTCGCACGCTGGATGCCGATCTCCGAGCTCCATGAGCTGGAGTCACGCGGAACTATCGTCGACATGGCCATCGACGTGCTCCTGACGGGAGAGTCCTCAGCGAGCGAGGCGGCATCAGATGCGCAAGAGCGGGACCATCCGCTGAAGTACGCGGTAGTCGAACGAGAACGCCGCTACGTCCTTCGGTCACTTCCCGACGGGGTGACCAGCACCAGGGACATCATCGATCGATACGTCATCGGGACACGTCTACGTCTCCGCGAAGTGCATGATGCGGATGGGACGGTCACCCACAAGTTGAGCCACAAAATCCGGTTGGGCCCAGGCCCTCACGAGGTCGCGTGTACCAATCTGTACCTCAACGATGAGGAGTGGAACCTGCTCAATTCGCTGCCTGCGCACACCCTCCGCAAGCGACGCCACATCGCACGACAAGGTGGAACGACAGTCGCAATCGACCAGCATGAGGACGGCAGCCTCGTCGCTGAGATTGACGACGTGGGGCAGACGCCCGCCGACATTCCAGACTGGCTGGATACGCTGCAGGACGTAACCAACGACGAGGCCTGGACCGGAGCAGGACTCGCACTGGCAAGAGGCACCGCACGGCCCGCAGCACGATGAGCGCGGCGGACGGTCCGCCCACGATGACCACATGAAGGGCAGCAGCGCGGCGTAGTCCCGGACCGTGTAGTTCGGGATGGCCGCCCAGATCTTCTCCATCCCCTCCTCGTCGTAGTCGGGCAGGTCCTCGTCCTCCTCGAAGTAGTCGGCGATGCCCGAGCTGTGCGAGAGCAGGTGGTGGACGAGGACGTCGTCGCTCAGTGTCGAGGGCCGCCTCTGCGGCGGCAGGAGGTCGACCACCCGGTCCTGCACGCTCAGTTCCCCACGTCCGGCCGCCTCGAGGATGCCGACCGCGGTGAACATCTTGCTCAGGGACGCGGTCGCGAACCGCGTCCCGGAACGAACCGGGATGCGATCCGCCCGATTCGCGTAGCCGTGACAGGACTCGTGGATCACCTCGTCCCCGCGCGTCGCACGGAGTATCCCGGAGAAGCCCTCCGCCTCGAGGGCGGTCGCGGCGTCACGAACGGGTGCGAAGGCGTCGGCGTTCATGATGACGATTGTCCTCGTTGCCCGATCCACGCGCCACTGTCCTTCGACACAGCGCTGGACGACGCCTTCCGCCCGACTGCGGCCGGTGTAGGCCGTTCACAGGCTGGTGCGAAGTCGTTCACGACGGCTCGTCTTGGCGTTCACGGATCGTCGTTAGCGTCTCGATCGGCCACCGCCCCCCACAATCGCTTTGGTGGGGCGGCGGTGCGCTCGTCACACGGTGATCACGACCTTCCCTCGGGTGTGGCCGGCCGCGATGTAGCGGAGGGCGTCGGCTGCTTCGTCGAGGGGGTAGGTGCGGTCGATGACGGACGTGATCTGCCCGGTCGCGAGCAGATCGGCCAGGGCGAGCAGGTCCTGGCGCTTCTCGATCGACGCGAAGGGCCTCAGTTGCTGACGGGTGAACCCGGACAGCACGCGCGCTTTGAGGATTCGCCCCAATGGGCCGAACCAGCGACCGCCGCGTCCGCTGTTGGGGATCAGGGTGCCGGTGGGCGTCAGCGCTCGGCGGA